>NZ_JBFUJE010000438.1:0-3287 GCF_056401535.1 Luteibacter sp. P4_E6
GCTCGATCCGGTCCATGTGTTCCGGCGTCATATCGGCGATCAGGCGGACCTCGTCTTTGCGGCAGTTGATGCACGGCCAGCAGCCGACGCGCCGCGCTCCCATCGCGTAAAGGGGGTTCGGAAGAACGCCGTGCTTGCGATGCATTGCCCAGACATCTTCGACACTCCAGCGAAATATCGGTCGCCAAACGATTGATCCATCGTCATGGCGGTTATAGCGGCGCTGCTGGGCGCGATTAGCGCTTTCGTCAGCGCGGATACCAAGCCACTGCAGGACCGGACCGCTACGAAGCATCGGGCCGACAACCTGCGACGAAATAGGCAGCTGTTTCAGCTCTTCAGTGCAGAACTGAGCTTTGCGTGAGGGGAGCCGGCCCTTGAGAATGCACAGGTCAAGGTACGGATTGCCGCTCGGCGTGTTGAGCGCGGCCGCTTCCGCGACGATTTCGTCCGCAATGCCCTCGGCAGGCCATTTTGTCAGGGTCGTCTGCCGATGGATGGCAAGCTGGCGAGAGAAGTCTGCGCGTACGACCTCAACTACCGGGCCGCCAGTGGGCTCAGCCAGGCGGCTGACGTACTCGTAAGTCGCCTCGTGCTCGTTGCCGGTGTCGGCGAAGACGGCGCGGAACTCCCGACCCGACTCCATGGCCTTCAGATACGTGGCCGTGCTGTCCTTACCGCCCGACACGTTGACGAGGTGCTGGATGGCAGTTCCGGGCCTGAGGTCGGCAACGCTCGAATGCGTCATCATGCGAGCCCGCCTCGACCATAGGACTGCCCGTTATGCCTCTCCTTTTTTTCACATGGGCGATGCAAGCCAGTCCGCCTCCGACCGATGCTTGGACGAAGGCGTCTGCAGCAGGAACGCTCGCCAGCGCGCTGATTGCTCTGATTGCTTCTGGAGTTGCGATTGTAATCGCCAGAGGTCAGAGAGCCGACCGAAAAAAGGAGCTTAGCGATGAGAGAAGCCGGACGGAAGCTATCGATGATGCAAGAGCGGCGAGCCTCGCATTGGCCGTGCTCGAAGACATGTTCTGGATAGAATCGACGCTTGGATATTTTCTCGATTTCGGTTTGCAAGCTCAAAATCCTGCTGATGAGCTTGTATCGGGTCAGATACGGCTGACCGACACGATGCGAGCGTACATGACGCGGCTGCATGAACTCGGCGCATCCGGTAGAGATGTGCGTAAGCTTTTCGCGTTGATAATCGACGTGACAAAAGCCCTCGACGAGCGAGCTTCCCTGGAGAACGTGGATCACCCCGATGCGCACGCGCGAGACGGATGGATCAACGCGTCTGTTACGCAGATTCGGGCGAAGGCTTCCGAGGTTTACGTTGAGCTTTCGCCCAGACTGCTGGCTGGCTGGTGAGGTCACGCTGCTTCCTTGGCGGCAACCGCCGGCAGGTCGGGGTAATGGCCCCAGGGGTTCTTCATCTCGCTAAAGCACGGGCTCGGTAGGCCAACGGTGTTTTTTCGGGCGTAGCGGCAGAGGCGGCCGTCGCGCCAGAACTCGCGGCGCCCGGTAGCGACGACGTCGAAGACGCCGTCCGGCCAGCAGTCGGTCTGCGCGACGGCCATGGTCACGCCACGACCGGAAGCACGGTGCGCATGCCTTGAACGTTGGGTTTGCTGATCACGCCTTCGACTTCCATCCGCTCCACCAAGCGAGCGGCGCGGTTGTAGCCGATGATGAGCCGCCGCTGCACATGCGAGATCGTTGCGCGGTGAGTTTCGCGGAGCCTGTCGCGGCGAATCTTTACCGGACGCTCCAAGCTGATCGGCATGGTCGAGGTGGCTTCACCTTGAGGTGACGGCCACGCGCTGACGATCAGTCCATGTGCGGACGCTACGCCACATTCGGACCTGTATCGCTGAGCCGCGAGGCTAAGACGGTGCTGGACCAGCTCGAGCTGGATGTCGTCAGCGAGATCAATCAGCGGGAAGATCTGTTCAACATTGCGCCGACCCAGAAGGCGCTGGTCATGGCCAGCGGCGATCAGGGCTACGAGATCAAGCCGCTTCGGTGGGGCCTGATCCCCATATGGGCCAAGGACGCGAAGATCGGCGCGAAGACGATCAATGCCCGCGCCGAGACCGTGGCCACCAAGCCGGCCTTCCGTGCAGCCTTCAAGAAACGCCGCTGCTTGGTGCCGGCCTCCGGCTACTTCGAGTGGCGCGTGAAAGAGGGCGGCAAGCAGCCGTACTTCATCCGCGACCAGGTCGGCGACCTGCTTATGTTCGCCGGCCTGTGGGAAGCCTGGCGTCCCGCCGAGGGCGAGTAATGGGTCAAGACCCTCACCATCGTCACCGGTGAGCCTGGGAAGGTCTCCGGCGATATCCACGACCGGCAGCCCGTGATCCTGCCGCCCGACCTATGGGCGGTGTGGTGCGATGGCATGCCCGACGAGGCCAGTGCAACGCTGGTAGCGGCCCCTGAGGCCGAGCTCGTCTATTACCCAGTATCCAAGGCAGTTGGCTCGCCCAGGAACAAGGGTCCCGAGCTGGTTCAGCCAATCACGCTCTGAGACTGTCGACCGATATCCTGCTTCGATGTCGCCCAACTGGAAACCGCCAAGCACCCCCGGGGCCGCCACCTTCGCCGAGTGGAACGGCGCCACGTTCGCCCTCGTCAAGAACATGCCCGATGGGAAGTGGCGAGTTGGCGTATTTCCCGACGGCCAGTCCCATCATTCGGTAGGCGCCATGGTGGCGACTGAGGCCATTGCTCGGAAATTCGTCGAGTGCTGGGCTGAGGTCAACCACCGGCGTATCGCGCCTGCGAAAGGTCGTCAGATCATGCCGCCCGAGGGTTTAAAGCCGCGGAAACCCAAGGGCATTGAGGATCGGTCGTGACTTTTGGCTAAGGAGGCCGAAAGCGCGAATCCTATGAGTCATGCGAGTGTATCAAGTGGCCACTTGACGGAATTTGTTAAATGCTATTAGCCTTCGCTTAACAAGTCGGAGGTAGCACATGGACGCCCAAGCTTTAAATGCTCTTTGGTTCAACGCCGGATCGGTCTTCACCCCTGGGTCGCCAGTGAACGAACGGGACCTTTTTTCCGGCCGCGTGAATGTCTTGAATCGGATCCTGACGGCCGTGTCCCAGCGTGGCTATCACGGAGTGCTTTTCGGAGAGCGTGGTGTCGGCAAAACCTCTCTGGCGAATATCCTTACTGGCCACCTGCGGGTGACGCAGAATTACCTAGTGGCAAAGGTCAACTGTGACGCGGGCGATACCTTCAGTTCCATTTGGCACAAGGCGTTCCGCGATATCACATACAC
>NZ_JBFUJE010000439.1:0-3276 GCF_056401535.1 Luteibacter sp. P4_E6
GTTCCCGGGCAAGCGAGAGCGACGCCTACGGCCCGTCTCGAAGAGCCGCGCCGCGGCCCCAAGGGCCAACCCGACCGCGACCCCCACAACAAGCACGAGCGTGAGGCGGCGAACGCCGCTAGAACATGCGCCGCGTAGCGGCGGCCCTTCTAAAAAAAAGAAGCCCGCTTTCGCGGGCTCCCTTCCATCATGTCGCAACGCCTTAGCTGATCAGCCGCAACGCGAACGGATAGCGGTAGCTGCCCGTCTGGCTGACTTTCATCGCAGCGATGATGCAGAAGACCACGTTGACGATGAACAACGCCCAGTGCAGAAAGGCGCCGATAACGATGATCAGGAGGATCCAGCAGATCACATAGCCCAACAGGATCGTGATCTGGAAGTTCAGCGCTTCCTTGGCCTCGGTGACGAGATAGCCCTTATCGGCTTTGTCCTTGTTGATCAGCCACACGATCAACGGCACGAGGATGCTGAAGGCGAAGCCCAAAAGATGCGTGAACACCGCGATGTTCTTGTCGTCGTTCCCCTGGTAAGCCGGCGGAGCCGGCTCATACGGCGGCGGGCCCGGCGGGGGTGACGGTGGAATCTGATCGGATGGCGTACTCATGGCGCGGCTCCGGTGGCGATGTCGGTCCCACTGTCGGAGAGCGCCAGGGATGTGTCAAGCCGTCCTTCCGACACATGCCGCCCCGGCAGGGGCGGCAGGGTGCGATCACTCGCCCGCGATCGTCATATTCTCGATCAGCCACGAGCCGGTCAGGATGTGCGAGCGACGGTCGACGTCGTTGCCCACGGCGACAAGGTTGGCGTACATGTCGCGCAGGTTGGCCGCGATGGTGATCTCTTCGACCGGATAAGCGATCTCGCCGTTTTCCACCCAGAAACCCGATGCACCACGCGAATAATCGCCTGTGATGATCGATACGCCCTGCCCCATCACCTCGGTGACCAGGAGGCCGGTGCCGAGCTTGCGCAACATACCGGCAAAGTCGTCGTCACCCGTCTTCACCAGAAGGTTGTGCACGCCGCCCGCGTTGCCGGTGGAGGTCAGGCCGAGCTTACGTGCCGAATAGCTGCCCAGGATGTAGCGCGCGAGCACGCCATCGACGATCAGGGGCGCGTCGATCGTGGCCACGCCCTCGGCGTCGAATACGGACGAGCCGATGCCTCGCGGAATGAGAGGTTTCTCATCGATGCGGAACCACGACGGCAGAATCTGCTTGCCCACGTGGTCGAGCAGGAAGCTCGAACGGCGATAAAGCGAACCGCCGCTGACGGCACCGAGCAGGTGGCCGATCAACGAGCGCGAGATCTCGGGGGCAAACAGCACCGGGGCCTGCCGGGTACCGAGGCGACGTGCATTGAGACGCGCCAAGGTGCRCTCGGCGGCCTTGCGGCCGATCGCGGCGGGATCCATGAAATCAGCCGCGCTGCGCTGGCTGTCATACCAGTAGTCGCGCTGCATGCCGTCATCGTCGTCGCCGGCGATCAGGGCAACCGACAGCGAGTGGCGCGTGCCGCGTTCACGCCCGAGGAAACCATGAGAATTGGCGTAGACCGACAGGCTCTGGCCGGCGCTCACGCTCGAACCGTCGGAATTGGTGATGCCGCCGATGGCGCGGCCAGCGTCCTCGATCTCCTGTCCCAGGGCGATGGCGCGGTCCACATCGAGGTCCCAGGGGTGCCACAGGTCCAGATCGGGGAAGGTCGTGGCCATACGATCGGCCTCAGCCAGACCGGAAGCCGGGTCGTCTTCGGTGAACCGGGCGATGGCGCAGGCCTGGTCGATCGTGGCCTGGATCGAGTCCGGATTGAGGTCGGCGGTGCTCGCCGAGCCCTTGCGCTGGCCGAAGTACACGGTGAGGGCGAAGCCGCGGTCCCGCGTGTGTTCGACGGTTTCGACCTCGCCCAGGCGGACATTCACACTCAGGCCGACATCGACACTGGCGGAAACCTCGGCCTGGGTCGCACCGGCGGCGCGGGCTCGGCGGATGGTGTCCTCGGCAAGGGTGGCGAGGCGATCGAGGTCCTGCTGGCTGCTGTCAACGGTGGAAACGAGGCTCACGTGGGCTTCCCGGGGGCTGGCGGTTAGAATGGCAGGCCGCACGCGGCCGATTCCATCCAGATGGGGTCGCGTCACCCGATTAAAAAGCAACGCACCGCGCATGGTGCCATGGAACACATATGAGCATCCGTGTCGGCTTCTACCGCCACTTCAAGGGTATGCCCTACCGCGTGCTCGGCACCGCCCGGCATAGCGAAACCATGGAAGAACTCGTGGTTTACCAGGCCCTTTACGGCGAGCATGGCCTGTGGGTCCGCCCCGCGGCGATGTTCGCCGAGACCGTCGAACACGACGGCCGCACGCAAGCCCGCTTCGCCYTCGAAGGCGAAGCCACCGACCTTTTTGCCACGCCGGAGACCCAGCCATGAAGCCCTACGACGATCGCCCGAAGAAGGACGACGAAGAAGAAGACTTCGGCCCGAGCCGCAGCGAACTGCGCCGCAATGCCCTCGACATGCTCAAGCTGGCCAAGCAGCTGGTCGAACTGCCGCCCAGCCGCATCCCCAAGCTGAAGCTGCCCGAAGACATCGTCGACGAGATCGGCCGCACCCGTAAGGTCACCGCCCACATCGCCCACAAGCGCCAGCTGGCCTTCCTCGCCAAGCAGATGCGCCGCCACGGCGACGAGGCCTTCACCGACGCGCGCGCCGCGCTGGGTGAGGACCGCGATCGCCAGCGTCAGGAAGCCGCTCATATGCACCGCCTTGAAGCGAGGCGCGAGAAGTTGCTGGAAGGCGGTGACGTCGCGCTCGGCGAACTGTTCGACGAATACCCGAACCTCGATCGCCAGCACCTTCGCTCACTGGTCCGCCAGGCGAAGGCCGAACGCGAAGCAAGCAAGCCGCTCCACGCGTTCCGCGAGCTGTACCGCATCATCAAGGAGCTCGAAGCCGGCTCGGGCGACGACGAAGCCTAAGCCTCACGCCCCACTGTAGGAGCCGCTTCAGCAGCGAAGCTCCTCAATGAAAAGCCGGCGCCTCTCGCGCCGGCTTTTTTTAGGTTCTTCGCGGAATGCCGGGGACGCCGAAGACGGTGAGTCGCAGAGCCTTCGGCGTTTAGACGTGGCGCGCAGAGCCTTCGGCGTGCGGACGTAGCGGCGCAGAGCCTTCGGTGCCCACCCTCGCTGCTCAGACACGTCCTCCGCGTTTCGTACCGGAAAGGCCGCTGCGCGGCCGTGTACTTATTTGGCCTACGGCCGCTCCACTTGTGCG
>NZ_JBFUJE010000440.1:0-3276 GCF_056401535.1 Luteibacter sp. P4_E6
CTGTCGCACCCTTCGATCAAGCGGTAAACGCCGGAAAATAAGCGGCGCGACCCAGATTCAGGGTGGGTCGCGCCGCCCGACGACCTGACGCTCAGCCCACGCTGCACTCGCGCGGATTGGTGCACTTCACGAGAACCGCCGGGGCGGTGCGGCCCGACGGCTGCGCTGCCTGCGCGGCCACGCTGGCGTTCTGGATGCGCTGGGCTGTGGAGGACGGAGCGCCGGCTGCGAAGGCGGACGTAGCGGCGAAGGAGACGACGACGAGCGATACAACGCGCAGGATGCTTTTCATGGGAGTGTCCTTTGTCTGAGGGATATGCCCGCGGGAATCCGCGTGCAGCGCGATAATCGCACCCGTTTGACTGAAGAAAGGGCCGATTCGGCACCGATCGGGCTCCTTTGCCGAATACGTTCACTCCCAACCCATAGGCAGAAAAAAAGGTTCTTCGCGGCATGCCGGGGACGCCGAAGACGGTGAGGCGCAGAGCCTTCGGCGTGCAGGCGTGGCGGCGCAGAGCCTTCGGTGCCCACCCTCGCTGCTCAGACACGTCCTCCGCGCGAGGCAGCGCAGCGGCGAGGAAAACGCTCGCCGCGCCGGAAATGACGTATCTGCACGACCGCCGTAACGGTCCGAGTTGGCGGCCACACGCACTCCAGCGGCTCTCCTTCCCGCTGACCGTATCGTCGTGAGAGACCTTGGTGYCCACCCTCGAGGCGAGTTCCGCACAAGTGGAGCGGCCGTAGGCCARTARGTACATGGGCCGCGTGAGCGGCCTTTCCTTGTCGAACGCGGAGGACGTGTCTGAGCAGCGAGGGTGGACACCAAGGTGTCCCCGCGAGACGCCCAAGTGTACGAAGCGACGGCGAAGCCGAGCCCGCGAGGCCGAAGGCGAGCCATGCGCGAGGTGCGCGGTGCGAAAGATGCCCCGCCCGAAACCCGAGCGCCCGGGCCCCGGTAGTCCGCGAAGAGCCAAAAAAAAGGCACCCGAAGGTGCCTTTCGTGTTGCGCTGAGCGAGTCGATCAGTGCGCAGCGTCGCCGTTCGGATGCGCGTGGCCGTGCTCGATCTCTTCCGGCGTCGCGTCACGGACGCTCTGAACGTCGACGTGGAAGGTCAGGGTCTTGCCGGCCATCGGGTGGTTGAGGTCGACGTCGACGACGCTCGAGCCGATCTTCTGCACGACGACGACGCGGCTGCCGCCTTCCTTCAGCGAGAGGACGGTCGACGCACCCGCCTTGAGGCCCTTGCCCTGCTGCGGGAAGTACTTCTTCGGGACGCGCTGGGTCAGGCCGTCCTGGCGCGGACCGTAGCCCTGCTCCGGCTCGATCGTGACGTCGAAGGTGTCACCGACGGACTTGCCCTCGAGGCCGGCTTCCAGGCCCGGGATCAGCTGGCCGTGACCGAGCAGGATCCAGAGCGGCTCGCCCCCCTCCACCGAGCTTTCGACCTGCTCACCATTGACGGTGAGGGTGTAGTGGAACGAGATGACCTTGTCCTTGCCAGCCTGCATGATCGTTTCTACCGGATGAAAACCGGGCATTTTACCGGCCGCGAGGTCCGGCGTCACGCCGGATCACGCTTCTTTCCGAATCCCACGCCACGGGCCTCCGGCCCCAGCCAGGTGAGGAGCGCCAGCAGTAGCGCCACCACGCCAATCCAGGTGGACATGGCGAATGCGAAATCACCGCCACGCTGGCCCGCTATCCAGGTCTGGGCGGTCGCCGTGATGGCCGCCAAAAGGTTGCCCATCTGGTAGGCGAAGCCGGGCAAGGTGCCGCGCACGGCGTCCGGCGAGAGCTCGTTGAGGTGGGTGGGCACGACACCCCAGGCGCCCTGCACCATCACCTGGATGAGAAACGCACCCAGGCCCAGGAAGAGCAACGAACCGCCGTAGGTCCACAGAGGGATCACGGGGATAGCCAACAGGGCAGCGATGATGATGGCCTTGCGCCGGCCAATGCGCTCGGACAGAGAGCCGAAGGTCAGGCCGCCGAATAACGCGCCGAGGTTGAGCAGCGCGGTGAGCATGAAGGCCGTACCTGAGCCAGCCGGGATCTTCAGCGTCTCCTGCACGAAGGTCGGGTACATGTCCTGCGAGCCGTGGCTGAACATGTTGAAGGCGGCCATCAGCAGCATCATGTAGACGAACCGCTTCCAGTTGCCCCGCATGGAGACGAACACGCTTTCGCGGGCCTCGGTACGCCGACCTTCCCATACCGGCGATTCGGGCACCTTGCGGCGGATGTACAGCACGAGCAGCGCGGGCGCGGCACCGACAATGAAAAGGCCACGCCAGCCGATGTGGTCGACCAGCAACCAGTTGGCCAGGGCGGCGAGGAAAAAGCCGCAGGGGTATCCGCTCTGCAGCAGGCCCGACACGAAACCCCGCGATTTAGCCGGAATGGACTCCATCGCCAGCGACGCGCCGATACCCCACTCCCCGCCCATGGCGATGCCAAAGAGGAAACGCAGGCCAAGCAGGACACCAAGCGTCGGCGCGAACGCGCAGGCTACCTCGAGCACCGAGAACAGCACGATGTCGAACATGAGCACGGGGCGGCGGCCGTAGCGGTCGGCAAGCCGGCCGAAAAGGAGCGCACCGATCGGCCGGGCGGCCAGGGTCAGGAACAGGCCGTAGGTGACCTCCTGCTTGGAGACATGGAACTCCGTCGCCACGGCGAGGATGACGAAGGTCAGCAGGAAGTAATCGAACGCGTCGAGGGTCCAGCCAAGGAAGCTGGCGATGACGGTGTGCCGCTGGGTCGAATCGAGTTCGCGCAGCGCGGCGGGAAGCGGCATCAGATATTCCTCAACGCGGATTCGGGCGGCGCCGAAGTTAACACAGCGGGCGAAAATCCAACGACCGCTTGACGACGGGACCACGAGCCGTGGTTACACTGGGGCGCGTCGTCCCTCGACGGACGCCTTTCCACGACAGACGGAGGACTCATGAAGTTTTCGTACTCGCTCGTTTCATTCGCCCTGATCGCCGGCCTCGGCATCGGCACCGCCATTGCGCAGGACACCGCCGGCCCCAACGATGCGCCAGCGTTCTCGGATATCTCCAAGGACGGCAAGTACATCACGCGCGGCGATATCCCCAAGGATAACGAGCGCCTGAAGCAGCTTCGCATGCACATCGGCGACAACGACATGGACCACAACGGCAAGATCGACGAGAAGGAATACAACGTCTATCTGTCGAAGGACAATCCGCTCCAGAAGCACTAGTTATTCCGAATCGGCCGGGTACGGCACACGTGCCCGGCTCTTTCC
>NZ_JBFUJE010000441.1:0-3275 GCF_056401535.1 Luteibacter sp. P4_E6
GTCGCGACAGATCCGTCCGTTGTTCGATCGTTTCCGCCAGGGCTTCGCGCAGGTGACCAACCCGCCGATCGACCCCCTGCGCGAGCGCCTGGTCATGTCGCTCGTGACCCAGATCGGGCAGGAGCGGAACATTTTCGATCTCGGTCCCGAGAACGCGAAGCAGATCCTGCTCAATTCACCGATCCTTTCGCAGCGCAAGCTGCGCCAGATCCTCGCGAACGCGGAGTATGCGGACACGCCGCGTTTCGACCTGATGTACGGCGCCGACGAGACGCTGGAACAGGCGCTTCTGCGTATCTGCGACGCCGTCGAAACGGCCGTGCGCGGCGGCGTGAAGATCGTCTTCCTGAGCGACCGCTATCCCCGTCGCGACCTGCTGCCGATCCACTCGCTGCTGGCGACGGGTGCCGTGCATGCGCGTCTGGTCGATCGTGGCCTGCGATGTCAATGCAACATCATGGTCGAGACGGCGACGCCGCGCGACCCTCACCACTTCGCCTGCCTGCTCGGCTTCGGCGCCACGGCGATCTATCCCTGGCTGGCCTATCAGAGCCTGTTCGACATGGGCCGCAGCGGACACATCCGCAACGGCGAAGGCGCGCCGCGGGAGATCGGTCGCAACTACCGTCGCGGCATCCGCAAGGGCCTGCTGAAGATCCTCTCGAAGATGGGTATCTCCACCGTCGCGGGCTACCGCGGTGCGCAGCTTTTCGAGATCGTCGGCCTGTCGCGCGACGTCGTGGATATCTGCTTCCCCGGCACGCCGTCGCGCATCGGCGGTTCGACCTTCGACGATCTCGAGAAAGAGCAGCGCCTTCTTGCCGCCGAAGCCTGGGATGAAGCGCACGCGCTTCGCGCAGGCGGGCTGTTCAAATACGTGCATGGCGGCGAGTTCCACATGTACAACCCGGACGTGATCGCCAGCCTGCAAGTGGCGGTGCGCACGGGTGACTGGGACGACTATGCGAAGTACGCGCACTACGTGGATGCGCGTCCGCCCTCGGCGTTGCGCGACTTGCTCGTGCCACGTGAAGGTACACCTGTCCCGCTCGACGAGGTCGAGCCGGTGGAAAGTATCCTCAAGCGCTTCGACTCGGCCGGTATGTCGCTGGGCGCCTTGTCGCCGGAGGCGCATGAAGCGCTCGCCATCGCGATGAATCGTCTCGGTGCGCGCAGCAATTCCGGCGAGGGTGGTGAAGATCCCGCCCGTTACGGCACCGACCGCGCGTCGAAGATCAAGCAGGTTGCCTCGGGTCGCTTCGGGGTGACGCCGACCTACCTGGTCAATGCCGAAGTGCTGCAGATCAAGATCGCCCAGGGCGCCAAGCCGGGCGAGGGCGGTCAGCTGCCCGGCCACAAGGTGGACGCGACCATCGCCCGCCTGCGTTACGCCAAGCCGGGTATCGGCCTGATTTCACCGCCGCCACATCACGACATCTATTCCATCGAAGATCTTGCCCAGCTCATTCACGACCTCAAGGAAGTGAACCCGAAAGCACTCATCTCGGTGAAACTCGTCTCGCACGCGGGTGTGGGTACCGTCGCCGCCGGTGTCGTGAAGGCCGGCGCGGACCTGATCACGGTGTCGGGCCACGACGGTGGCACGGGTGCAAGCCCGCTCACCTCCATCAAATATGYCGGCACGCCGTGGGAACTCGGTCTCGCCGAAACACAACAGACGCTGCGCCTCAACGACCTGCGTGGACGTGTTCGCCTGCAAACCGATGGCGGGCTCAAGACCGGCCTGGACGTGATCAAGGCGGCCATGCTCGGTGCGGAGAGCTTCGGCTTCGGCACGGGCCCGATGGTGGCGCTGGGCTGCAAGTACCTGCGTATCTGCCATCTCAACAACTGCGCCACCGGCGTCGCGACGCAGCACCCCGTGCTGCGTCAGAAGCACTTCCTCGGCTTGCCGGACATGGTGATGAACTACTTCCGCTTCGTCGCGGAAGACGTGCGTCGCCATCTCGCGCGCCTGGGCGTGCGCACGCTTGAAGAACTCGTCGGCCAGAGTGGCCGCCTCGAGCAGCGCGATGGCGTGACGGCCGTACAGGACCGCCTCGACCTCTCGCCTCTCATCGCCGAGGACGGCATGGGCGAGAAGGTCGACTTCGCCTGCACGTTCGCACGTAATCCCATGCGCGATCCCGCCACGCTGGCCAGCCGCATCTCGGCCGATACGCGTGCCGTGGTCGCCGACGCGCTCGGCGGCACATTTCGCTACGACATCGCGAACACGGACCGCGCCATCGGCGCACGCCTTTCCGGGGACGTTGCGCGTCGCTGGGGCGATGTCGGCATGGTCGAGAAGCCGGTTCACCTGCACCTGACCGGTTCGGCCGGCCAGAGCCTCGGTGCATGGAACGCATCCGGCGTGCATATCGACCTGACGGGCGAAGCCAACGATGGTGTGGGCAAGGGGATGGCCGGTGGTCGTCTCATCATCCGGCCACCGGCGGACTCACCGTTCGCCAGCCAGGAAGCGTCGATCATCGGCAATACCTGCCTCTATGGCGCTACCGGCGGCGAGCTGTTTGCCGCCGGGCAGGCCGGTGAACGTTTCGCCGTGCGCAACTCCGGTGCGCTGGCTGTCGTCGAAGGCGCAGGCGATCATTGCTGCGAGTACATGACCGGCGGCGTCGTCGCGGTGCTGGGTCGCACCGGTCTCAACTTCGGCGCCGGCATGACGGGTGGCTTCGCTTATGTGCTCGACACCGAGCGCAACTTCGTCGACTGCTACAACCACGAACTCGTCGACATCGTGCGCATTTCGCACGAAGGCATGGAACATTACATGCAGCACCTGCGCCAGCTCATCGCCCGCCACGCCGAACTCACCGACTCCGCGTGGGGGCGCAAGGTCCTTGGCGATTTCCGCGGCCTGCTGCAGCGCTTCTGGCTGGTGAAACCGAAAGCCGCCAGCCTCGATGCCCTGGCCGAAGAACTCCGGAGTGCCGCATGAGCGCGAAGGACTTCCGTTTCCTCGAGGTACCCCGGCAGACACCGCGCACCGTGCCCGTGGCGGTACGCGTACTCGGCTACGGCGAAATCTCCGGTGAGTTCGCGCCGTCGGAGGCCGCCTCGCAATCGGAGCGCTGCATCGATTGCGGCAACCCGTATTGCGAGCACGCCTGTCCGGTGCACAACTACATTCCGAACTGGTTGAAGCTGGTCCAGGACGGCCGCCTGTTCGAAGCCGCGACGCTCATGCACGAAACCAACCCGCTGCCCGAGATCTGCGGCCGCGTATGCCCGCAGGATCGTCTGTGCGAAGG
>NZ_JBFUJE010000442.1:0-3274 GCF_056401535.1 Luteibacter sp. P4_E6
GTGTAGGGGAAAGCGACATTGCGTTCAGGTTCGATGTGCGGCTGACAGGCGTCAAAGGGTATCATGCAAGGCCCGCTCCTTATTAAGACTCTGGTCGAAAGCCATGGCACGCAGCAAGACCAGCTCCCAGTGGCTCAAAGAGCACTTCGACGATCCCTACGTCAAAAGAGCTCAGGCGGAAGGTGCGCGCTCGCGAGCCATCTACAAGCTCGAGGAGCTGATCGAGCGCGATCGCCTCATCAAGCCCGGCATGACCATCGTCGACCTTGGCGCCGCCCCGGGCGGCTGGTCCCAGCTGGCGCGCAGGCGCTTGGGCGATACCGGCCGGGTCATCGCCATGGACATCCTGCCCATGGCCAGCCTGGCCGGGGTGGACTTCATGCAGGGCGATTTCCGCGAGGAAGCCGTGCTCCGCGAGCTGGAGGCCATGCTCGACGGCCAGAAGGTCGATCTTGTCCTGTCGGACATGGCCCCCAATATGTCAGGTGTGGCACTGGCCGATCAGATCCGTGCGATGGACCTTTGTGACCTGGCCCGGCAGTTCAGTCTCGACTGGCTCAAACCGGGCGGGTCGTTCCTGGTGAAGCTGTTCCAGGGCGTGGGTTTCGACGAGTACCTTAAGAACTTGCGCGCTGACTTCAGTCGCGTGACGATGCGTAAACCGAAAGCCTCCCGCGCACGTTCGGCGGAGGTGTATGCACTGGCGACCGGCCTCAAGTCGGCGTCCCGGTAACCTGGCGAGAACACCGCATGAATGAGATGGCAAAAAATCTGTTGCTCTGGCTGATCATCGCGGTGGTCCTCCTGACCGTGTTCCAGACCTTCAATCCCCATGGTGGATCCTCGCAGGACATGTCCTATACGACGTTCGCCCAGAACGTCGATAACGGAAATGTCGCCAGCGGCACGATCACCTCCACCGCACCGCCGACGATCACCGGCAAGCTGAAAGATGGTGGCGCCTACCGCACCGTCGTACCGGTGGTCGGCCTGTCCAGCAGCGATCTGGTCAAGCAGATGCGCGACAAGGGTGTCGAGCTCCGCCAGGAGCCAGCCGACAACGGCTTCTCCCTGCTCGGCCTGCTGTTCAACTGGCTGCCGATCATCATCTTCGTCGCCGTGCTGATCTGGTTCATGCGCCAGATGCAGGCGGGTTCCGGCGGCCGCGGCGCCATGAGCTTTGGCCGCTCGCGCGCCAAGCTTCAGGGCGAAGACCAGGTCAAGGTCAACTTCACCGACGTCGCCGGTTGCGACGAGGCGAAGGAAGAGGTCGGCGAGCTCGTCGAGTTCCTCCGCGACCCGGGCAAGTTCCAGAAGCTCGGTGGCAAGATTCCGCGCGGCGTGCTGATGGTGGGCCCGCCGGGTACCGGTAAGACCCTGCTCGCCAAGGCGATCGCCGGCGAAGCCAAGGTGCCGTTCTTTTCCATCTCCGGTTCGGACTTTGTCGAGATGTTCGTCGGCGTCGGCGCAAGCCGTGTTCGCGACATGTTCGAGCAGGCCAAGAAGCACGCTCCCTGCATCATCTTCATCGACGAGATCGACGCCGTCGGCCGCCATCRTGGCGCCGGCATGGGCGGCGGTCACGACGAGCGCGAGCAGACGCTGAACCAGTTGCTGGTCGAAATGGACGGCTTCGAAGGTACCGAGGGCATCATCGTCATCGCCGCCACGAACCGCCCCGACGTGCTCGATCCGGCCCTGCTGCGTCCGGGTCGCTTCGATCGCCAGGTCGTCGTTGGCCTGCCGGACGTGAAAGGTCGCGACCAGATCCTCAAGGTGCACATGCGCAAGGTGCCGACCGCGGCCGATGTCGAGCCGATGGTCATCGCGCGCGGTACCCCGGGTTTCTCGGGTGCGGATCTGGCTAACCTCGTCAACGAGGCAGCGCTGTTCGCCGCCCGCGAGAACGCTCGCGAAGTGCGCATGAGCCACCTGGACCGTGCACGCGACAAGATCCTCATGGGTACGGAGCGTCGCTCCATGGCCATGAACGACGAAGAGAAGAAGCTCACCGCGTATCACGAGGCCGGCCACGCGATCATCGGCCGTCTGGTGCCCGAGCATGATCCGGTCTACAAGGTCACGATCATTCCGCGCGGTCGCGCTCTGGGCGTCACCATGTACCTGCCCGAAGGCGATCGTTACAGCATGAACAAGGTGGCGATCGAATCGCAGCTCTGCTCGCTGTACGGCGGTCGCGTTGCCGAGGAACTGATCTTCGGTCACGACAAGGTCACCACCGGCGCCTCGAACGATATCGAGCGTGCGACCAAGATGGCCCGCAACATGGCGACGAAGTGGGGCCTGTCCGACGAACTCGGTCCGGTGACCTACGGCGAGGAAGAAGACGAGGTCTTCATCGGTCGCTCCGTGACGCAGCACAAGAGCGTCTCCAACGAGACCGCCCGCAAGATCGACGAAGTGGTGCGCACCATCCTTGATCGCGCCTACGCGCGCAGCAAGGAGCTGTTGACCACGAATATCGACAAGCTGCACATCATGGCCGAGACGCTCCTGCTGTACGAAACCATTGACGCGCGTCAGATCGACGACATCATGAACGGTCGCGAGCCCGGGCCGCCGATCGACTGGACCAAGCCTGGTTCGCCGCCTCCGCCGCCCCCGCGTGGTGACGCTGGCTCGGCACCGGATAAGGTAGGCAAGCCTGCTACGCAGCTGTAAGAAGGGAAGGGCGGCCATTGGCCGCCCTTCTTCGTTTTGGGTCTGTCGAAACCGCTCGCATGGAAACCGCTCCTGTGGGAGCCGCTTCAGCGGCGATTGGGTGCTCGCGAATACGCACGCCTTCATCCAATCAGACGGCCAATTACCCCGCTTGTTACCGATTCGAGAAAAAAAGATGCAGAAAAGTGTTGACGCACCGTCTCGATATCTGAATAATTCCGCTTCTCGACACGGCGCCAACGCTTCACAGCGGCAGGCAACGAGTCAAAGGTTTAAAGTGTGCGCCCGTAGCTCAGTTGGATAGAGTACCAGGCTACGAACTTGGTGGTCGGGAGTTCGAATCTCTCCGGGCGCACCATCTTTAAATGCAGTTGAAAGTGTGGTGTGTTCATACGGATTGACGGGCTTGGGCTAGACCCGTAACATTTGAAGGCTTCACCTAGTTGTATCGGTGAGTGCTTTAAGTTTCGGGGTATAGCTCAGTCTGGTAGAGCGCCAGCTTTGGGAGCTGGATGTCGGGGGTTCGAATCCCTCTGCCCCGACCAGTCGGCGTTCTACGTACAGTGCCTGCGCCTGTAGCTCAACCGGATAG
>NZ_JBFUJE010000443.1:0-3269 GCF_056401535.1 Luteibacter sp. P4_E6
GCCAGCACTCTGGTCACCTTCGCCGTGGGTGCCCAGGACAACGTGCGCCTGCCCGACCTGGGCAGCTCCGCAGCCGGCCTCCTGAGCCCGCGCGAGGCGAATGAGTACGGCGACCAGATGCTCCGCCAGATGCACACCCTCGGGCTCACCGTGGACGATGCCCTGGTCGACCAGTACATCAACGACCTCGGCTTCCGGCTGGTCGCCGCCAGCGACCGGCCGAAGGACCACTTCCAGTTCTTCATCGTCAACGACAGCCAGATCAACGCCTTCGCGGCGCCGGGTGGCTATATCGGAGTGAACGCCGGACTGATCGACATCACCACCAGCGAGAGCGAGCTGGCGGGCGTGATCGCGCACGAAATTGGCCATATCACCCAGAACCACCTCTATCGCGCCTTCGAGGACTCCAAGAAGAACGCCCCGCTCATGGCCCTGGTGTTGCTCGGCGCGATCGCCGCCGGCGCGGGTGGCGGGGCCGGTGACGCCGCCCCGGCGGTTCTCATGGGGGGCCAGGGCCTGATCATGCAGCGGCAGATCAACTTCACCCGAAAGGACGAGATCGAGGCCGATCGCACCGGCATCCAGACCCTGGCCAATGCCGGCTACGACCCGGAAGCCATGGCCGAGTTCTTCGGGCGCATGCAGGACACCCTGCGCGTGGGCGAGGACGAAGAGGCGTTGCCGTCGTTGCTGCTGACCCATCCGGTCACCCTGGAGCGCATCAGCGATGCCAAGGGGCGGGCACGGGCGATCGAGCAGCGCAACGCCGGCAAACCGCGCCAGCCCACCCTGGACAAGGCTTCCTGGGAGAAGAGCACGGCACCCGTGCTTTTCGTCAAGGACAACACCCAGCTGGCCCCGAATCGCAACAAGATCGTTCCCGATAGTGCTGGCGACACCTACGCCCTGATGCGCGAACGCATCCGCGTGCTCTCCAGCGATGCCCGCAAGCTCGCGGATATCTACGCCACCAACCTCAAGCGCAAGGACTTCGACACGGCGGCGAACCGTTACGGCTACGCGATCGCCCTTATCCGCAGCGGCCACGGCATGCAGGCGGCGGAGCAGATCCAGCCCCTGCTGGTCAGCCAGCCGGCCAGCGTGGTGCTGCGACTGGCTTTGGCCGATGCCTACGTGGAGGCTGGCCGCCACGGCGACGCCATGGCGATCTACAAGACCCTCCACGAAAACTCGCCGCGCAACGGCGCCGTCACCCTGGGCTACGCCCGGGCCCTCACCGATACCGGCCGCGCCGACGAATGCCGGACGGCGGCGGCCCTCCTCAAGCCCATGCTCGATGACAGCGAAGACCCGGAAATCTTCCGTACGTTCGCCCGCGCCAGCGAGCGTTCGGGCGATTCGGTGCGCGCGGCAGAGGCTTATGCCGATAGTGCGTACCTCGCGGGGCGTCCGTTCGACGCGATGGAGCAACTGCGCCGCCTGCTCAAACGTGACGACCTGGACTACTACCAGCGCTCCCGGATCCAGGCCCGGATCAGCGACCTGACCCCGCTCCTGCTGGAGTTGCGCAAGAAACGCGTGACCACGGATGACAACCCGGACGGGCGTAGTCAGTAAGCCGGCGTCGCAAGATTCGGTGGACTTTCGTGACAATTGTCATTGCCGTGTAACACAGCATGGCTGCAATATGACCGTCACAGCCAACGAGCGGCCTTACGCGTGCATAAACGCATTCTCATCGTGGAAGACGAAGCTTCGATTCGCGACATGGTCGCCTTCGCGCTTCGCAAGGCGGGTATGGACGCGGCTCACGCCGCGGACGCCCGCGCCGCACAGATGGCCATCTCCGAGCGTGTGCCGGACCTGATCCTGCTCGACTGGATGCTCCCGGGCACCAGTGGACTGGAACTGGCTCGCCGGTTGCGCCGCGAGGAGCTCTCCCGGGAAATCCCGATCATCATGCTCACCGCCCGCGGCGAGGAGATGGACCGGGTGAACGGCCTTGAAGCCGGCGTCGACGACTACGTCATCAAGCCCTTCTCCACCCGCGAGCTGATCGCCCGGATCAAGGCGGTGCTCCGCCGCAGCCAGGGCGACGACGGGTCCGGCATCGTCGAACTGGGCGGCTTGCGCATCGACGGGCCTGCCCATCGTGTATTCGCCGGCGAGGAAGCCGTGCCGATCGGGCCGACCGAATACCGTCTCCTCTTCTTCTTCATGACGCATCCGGAGCGCGTGTACTCGCGCGCCCAGCTGCTCGACCATGTCTGGGGCGGCAGCGTGTACGTGGAGGAGCGCACGGTGGACGTCCACATCCGCCGCCTGCGCAAGACGCTGGAGCCGTGGAAGCTCGACGACATGGTGCAGACCGTTCGCGGTGCGGGTTACCGCTTCTCCGCGAATACCTAGGCTAGCGCGGGGTAGCCGCGCTATCTTGGGCGCCATGTCACCTCGCATCCTTACTTCCTGGCGACTGCCAGCCGCGTGCGCCGCCCTGCTTCTCGCGGGCGGCGTCGTTGGCGCGCTCGTGGGTGCGGCAGTGGCTGGCGTGACCGTTGTCGCGCTGGCGGAAATCGTCGCACTGCTGTCGCTGTTCCGTCACAAGTCGGGGCCAATGTTGCAATCGTCCGCCACACCCGCCCCCGAGTATGACCGTCTCATGACCCGCACCCGCCGTATTGCATCCCGCCTGCGCGATCTGCGCAGTGCGGCCGGGACCCTTCCCGATGCCGTGGTCCTCCTGGATCACTCGCTGCATGTCCGCTGGTTCAACCACGCGGCGGAAGAATTGCTCGGCCTGAAACGTCCGCGCGATCGCGGCCGCCTCCTGGCCGACCTCATGCGCAACTCCGAGTTGGCTGAGTGGCTCTCCGAAGGCGCGCGCGAACCGCTCAACGATGTGACCGCACCGGGCCATCCGAACCGCCACGTTACCGCCACCTTGCTGCCATTCGGCAGCCGCCAGCGCCTGTTGTTGGCCAGAGACACCAGCCATCTGACACGCCTGGAGCAAATTCGCCGGGATTTCGTCGCCAACGTGTCGCACGAACTGCGCACGCCGCTGACCGTCATCCACGGCTACCTCGAGCTACTCGATCCCGAAGACGTGCCTGAACTGGCACCCGTGCTCGACGAGATGCGCGCGCAGTCAAAGCGCATGGGACAGATCGTCGAAGACCTCCTCACCCTGTCACGCCTGGAAACCCAGGACCACGTGGCCGACGAACATGTGCAGATGGCCCCGTTGCTGGCCAGCCTGCGCAAGGAGGCTGAGGCGCTGAGCCAGGGCCGGCACACGGTCTCGC
>NZ_JBFUJE010000444.1:0-3266 GCF_056401535.1 Luteibacter sp. P4_E6
ACGTATGCGTGTCGTTGTCCGGCACGATGTCCATGGTCGTCATAGGCCCCTCCCCAGGCAGCATCGTATCCGGCGGTAGCCCGCACGCGCCAGATCGCCCGTGGAAGCCACTTAGCCGCGGATGTGACGTTCGAATCATCACCTGTGGCACAGTGCAGTGAATCCGACTGGAAGCAGACTCCGGGCCGTCGTCGTCGGCCATGACATCGGCACCATGGTGGCCTATGCCTACGCAGCCCGTTATCCGGACAAAACCGAGCGCCTGGTCGTGATGGATGCGCCCGTTCCCGGCATCCCTCCCTGGGACCAGATCGTGCGCTCGCCATTGCTTTGGCACTTCGATTTCGGCGGTCCCGACATGGAGCGCCTGGTCGCCGGACGCGAGCGAATCTATCTGGATCGATTCTGGAACGAGTTCGCCGGCGACCCGAGCAAGATGGACGAGGGCACGCGTCGGCACTATGCCGACATCTATGCCCGCCCGGGCGCGATGCATTCCGCGTTCGCCCAGTTCCGCGCCATTCGCCAGGATGCGGACATCAACCAGGCGTCGTTGGCGACGAAACTGCCCATGCCGGTGCTCGCTATTGGCGGAGAGAAGTCATTCGGGGCAAACGAGGCCATCGTCATGCGCCATGCCGCAGGGAACGTCACGGGCCTGGTCATTCCCGGCGCAGGCCACTGGCTGATGGAAGAAGCGACGGACACCACGGTAGGCGCCATACGGAGTTTCGTCGACGGTAAGCCGGTTGTCGGAGCGATGGCGAATTGAGCTGGCAGGCCGTGAGGGCCGTCCTTTCGAGGCACCACCTTACGGTCACAGCCATTTCATGGCTCGGGTGCGACATCTGAGACTCGTCTACGGAGATTCACCATGTCACGCACCCTGCCCCGCCTCATGGCCACCGCCTTCCTCGCCGCTGCCCTACCCATGGCCGCCCTCGCCCAGCACACCGATTCCAAGGGCGGCACACCGACCGACGCTGGTTTCGTCACCAATGCCAGCGGCGCCGGCCTCGCCGAGATCGAAGCCGGCAAGCTGGCCGAGACGAACGCCGGCTCGGACAAGGTCAAAGCCTTTGCACGGCAGATCGTGGCCGATCACACCAAGGCGGGTGAGGAACTGAAGACGCTCGCAGCGGGCGACCGCGGCTATGCCACCGCCGAATCGCCGCCGCCAGCGAACCAGAAGGACATCAACGCGCTGAAGATGCTTAACGGCACGGCGTTCGACAAGGAGTTCGCCARGGTCATGGTGGCTGACCACCAGAAGGCTGTCGCGATTTTCGAGGTCGAGGCGGAGAAGGGGTCGAACAAGGATCTGCAGGCGTTTGCGACGAAGACGCTGCCTACGTTGAAGGAGCATCTGAAGATGGCTCGGGCTTTGAATACTGGGAAGTGATTGCGAAACGCAACGGGATCGCTAGCGCCCATCGCCGATGAATCGGCTCCTACAGAAGAGCATGCTTCGCTTTTTGTAGGAACCGATTTATCGGCGATGGCTACGGAGCGCTGCGTCGGACGAACCCGCGCAACGTCAACCCCGGCGAGGTCACGAACTCGACCGGCCGCGGCATGCCCTCATCCCCTGCGATGAAGACGAACGAATCGCCGTCAAGTTCATAGCTCGCAGGTAAGAGCTTCCCGGCATCGTCGCCCATGCTGTCGATCCAGGTGATCGAACGCGGGGTAGTGCTGGGGTCGAGGATGAAGCGGCCTGCGAGCAGGAGTTCGCCATCGGCCAGACGCACGGCGAAGGTATTGCCTTCGATGGTGGTGATGGCGCCGTTGCCGCCGTGGACGTCAGGCGGATCGATGACGCCGTTTTCTTCGAAGCGGGTTTGGGACCAGGTGCCCTGGAGACGTTCTAGGTCATTCATTTTTCTTCCGTGAAAAGTTTTGGCTAGCATCCGTTCGCCGATGAATCGGCTCCTACAAGGAGCGTGATCGCGCTCTGTGTGGGAGCCGATTCATCGGCGATGCTTTTGGCGACGGATCAGCCGTTGCGGTTGGAGCCAGAAAGTACGTCAACCCAGACGGCGAGGACGAGGATCACGCCCTTGATGATCATCTGCCAGGAGTTGTCGACGTCCATCAGCTGCATGCCGTTGTCGAGGCTGGCCATGACCAGTGCGCCGATCAGCGCGCCGTAGACCGTGCCCGAGCCGCCGCGCATGGAGGTGCCGCCGATGAAGCAGGCCGAGATCGCGTCGAGCTCGCCACCGGTACCGGCGGACGGTGAACCCGAGCCGGTACGCGCCACGGTAATGATGCCGGCGAAGGCGCACATCAGGCCCATGATCGCGAACACCACGAGCTTGACGCGTGCCACGTTCACGCCGGAAAGGCGCGTGGCTTCCATGTTGCCGCCCACCGCGTAGATGTGACGACCGAACACGGTCTGCGTGGAGACGTACGTGAACACGGCAAGCAGGCCGAGCAGGATCATCACCGGAATGGGGATGCCGTTGGCGTCGTTGAGCATCCGCACGAAGCCGAAAATGAACGCACCGATCGCCACGATCTTCGCCACGTCGATCCACAAGGCGCCTTGCTGCAGACCAAGCTTGGCGCGGCGTACACGACGGCGCGCGGTCAATGCCACCATGGCCAGGAAGATCAGGCCACCGATCCACACCGACACGCCAGGCGGGACGAAGCCCTGGCCGATCGCGATGAGGTTATCCGGCGCCGGCGCGATCGTGGAACTGCCGGTAATGAAGAGCACGATGCCGCGGAAGGCGAGCATGCCGCCCAGGCCGACGATGAACGAGGGCACGCGCATCTTGGTGACGATGTAGCCGTTGACCGCGCCGATCAGCAGGCCGAGTACCAGCACCGCACCGATGGCGGGCCATGTGCCCCAGCCCTGGTTCACGGTGAGGATGGCGACCACGCCACCGAGGAGGCCGAGCTGCGAACCGATCGACAGATCGATCTCGCCGGCGATGATGACGAACACCATGCCGCAGGCAAGCATGCCGGTGATCGCCATCTGTCGGAACAGATTGGACAGATTGCCCGGCGTGACGAAGGCTGCATCCGTCTTGATGTGGAAGAACAGCCAGATGAGCGCGACGGCGATGAGCAGCGCGAGGATCTTGTAACGGACGAACAGTTGCTGGATTTGCTGCGACTGCATGGAGGAGCTTCCCTGGTAACGCGTGAATAGGTTTGAGGATCAGGCCGCGTGTGCGGGCCCCTCGGCGGCATGCGAGATAGCGGCGGCGAGCACCTGCTCCTGCGTCAGGCCGACGTTCTTGAAG
>NZ_JBFUJE010000445.1:0-3261 GCF_056401535.1 Luteibacter sp. P4_E6
CTTCGGGGTAGTTCATGACGACCACGGGGCGGCCGATATGTTCCTCGGCGAGGTAGCGCTCATGTTCCGTCTGCAGGTCGATGCCCCAGGCGACCGGGTGTTCGAACTTCTTGCCCGACTTCTGCAGGATCTCGACGGCCTCGGTGTACTGGATGCGCTCGAACGGCTTGGCGATGAACGCTTCCAGGCGCGAGATCGCGTCCGGCTGGATGCGCTCGGCGAAGAAGGCCATATCGTCGGCGCGCTCGTCGAGCACCGCCTTGAAGATGCCCTTGAGGAACAGCTCGGCCAGGTCGGCCATGTCGTTGAGGTCGGCGAACGCGACCTCGGGCTCCACCATCCAGAACTCGGCCAGGTGGCGGGTGGTGTTCGAGTTCTCGGCGCGGAAGGTGGGGCCGAAGGTGTAGACCTTGCTCATCGACAGGGCGTAGGCCTCGACGTTGAGCTGGCCGGAGACCGTCAGGAACGCTTCGCGGCCGAAGAAATCCTTGCGCCAGTCGATGCCGCCCTTGTCGTCGCGCGGCAGATTGGCCAGGTCCAGGGTGGACAGGCGGAACATGTCACCGGCGCCTTCGGCGTCCGAGGTGGTGATGATCGGCGTATTGATCCAGAAAAAGCCCTGCTCGGTGAGCAGGCGGTGGATCGCCATCATCATGGTGTGGCGTACACGGGTCACGGCACCGAAGAGGTTGGTGCGCGGGCGCAGGTGGGCGACCTCGCGCAGGAACTCCATGGAGTGCTGCTTGGGCTGGATGGGATAGGTGAGCGGATTCTCGACGAAGCCGGTCACTTCGATGCGGGTGGCCTGGATTTCGTAGGCCTGGCCCTTGCCCTGGGAAGGGACGAGCTTGCCCGTGGCGATGATGCCGGCGCCGGCCGAGAGGCGTTTCACGTCCGTCTCGTAGTTGGCCAGGTCGGCGGTGGCGACCACCTGGATCGGGGCGAAGCAGGAGCCGTCGCTCACGTTCACGAAGGACAGGCCGCCCTTGGATTCACGCAGGGTGCGGACCCAGCCGCGTACAGTGACTTCGTGCTCCGCTGCGGTCGTGCCGCCAGCGAGGGCCTGCTTGACGCTTACCACCGTCATCGATTGAAACTCCAGAAAAGGCACCGCACATTAATGAGGGCGCATGGGACGCGACCCTGCATGATAATGTAAGGGCCACGTGAACGGCAGCGTTCTCCCGATATACCACGGTAAAAAAACGTCTTCATGAGCATTCAGATCACTCCCGCCGCTTCCGACCGCATGCGCGCCTTCCTCGACAAGGCCCCCGAGGCCGCGGGCGTACGCTTTTCCGTCAAGCGGATGGGCTGCTCGGGCTTCGGCTACGTGGTCGATCTGGCCGGCGCCATCGCCGCCGACGACCAGGTCATGGATATCGACGGTATCCGCGTGGTGGTCGACCCCAAGAGCCTGCCCCTGGTCGAGGGCACCCTGATCGACTTCCAGCGCCAGGGCCTCAACGCTTCCTTCGTCTTCCACAACCCAAACGCCACGGGTGAGTGCGGCTGCGGCGAATCCTTCACCGTCGCCTGAATAGGGACATGTGGGAGCCGATTCATCGGCGAAAAGCCTACGAAGCGGTATAGCCGGGCGCCATCGCCGGCATAGCCGGCTCCCACAAAGAGCCGCCCTCCAAGCCCTGCACCCTTGCGGCAACCCCCGGTTTCTCCTTACAATGCGCGGCTGGCTCTCCCCAAAGGAGGGTCTTCTTGCCTCACCGCACGTTGCGGGAGGCTGCCATCCCCGCAAGGGGTGCATCCACAAGGAGTCACCATGCGTCATTATGAAGTTGTGTTCATGGTCCACCCGGACCAGAGCGAACAGGTGCCTGCCATGATCGAGCGCTACAAAGCGCTGATCGAAGGCGACAACGGCAAGATCCACCGCCTCGAAGACTGGGGCCGCCGTCAGCTGGCTTACCCGATCGCCAACCTCGCCAAAGCTCACTACGTGATGCTGAACATCGAGGTTTCGCAGAACGCCCTGAACGAGCTCGAGACGGGCTTCCGCTTCAACGACGCCGTCCTGYGCCACCTCGTGGTTCGCCGCGACGAGGCCGACCTCGAGCCGTCCTTCATCCTTAAGAGCAAGGAAAAGGACGAGCAGAAGGGTTCGCGTCGCCGTGACGACGACGACGGCAGCGACGATCGCCGCGGCGGTCGCGATAACGACAACGATCGCGACAGCGACGACTAATCGGGGATCACAGCCATGTCTAAATTCTTCCGCCGCCGCAAGTTCTGCCGTTTCACCGCCGAAGGCGTCAAAGAGATCGATTACAAGGATCTCAACACCCTTCGTCAGTACGTCACGGAGAACGGCAAGATCGTCCCGAGCCGCATCACGGGCACGAAGGCACGCTACCAGCGTCAGCTGGCGACCGCGATCAAGCGCGCTCGCTTCCTCTCACTGCTGCCGTACACCGACAACCACGACGTCTGATCACCCTGCGCCCTCCCGTTATCGGTGAGGGCGCCCGGTTTCAGGCATTTCGGACAACCGTCCTGGCTGCACGGGGCCCATTCCGTGCTAACGAAAAGTAAGGAAATACCATGGAACTCATCCTCCTCCAGAAGGTGAAGAACCTCGGTGACCTCGGCGACAAGGTCAGCGTCAAGCCGGGTTACGGTCGTAACTTCCTCCTTCCGACTGGCAAGGCCGCTCGCGCGACCGCCGCCAACCTCGAAGCGTTCGAAGCACGTCGTGCCGAGTACGAAGCCAAGGCCAAGGAGCATCTCTCCGGTGCCGAGGCTCGTGCCGCCAAGCTCGACGGCGCCGAGGTCACGATCGAAGTCAACGCTTCGCCGGAAGGCAAGCTGTTCGGCTCGGTCACGCCGCGCGACGTTGCCGAAGCCCTGACCGCGAAGGGTCTGGAAGTCGACAAGAGCGAAGTGATCCAGGCCGAAGGCCCGTACCGCAATGTTGGTGAGTACGATGCAGTTGTCGTGCTCCACGCCGACATCCAGCAGACGGTCAAGGTCAAGGTGGTCGGCGCGTAAGCTCCGAAACCCCCTGAGATCCTCGGAAGCGGGCGCCGAAAGGCGCCCGTTTTCGTTTCGCCCACAGGTTATCCACAGACTTATCCTCTCACCGGGTGAGACATCCCCGCGTATCATGGCCACACGGCCAGGCTGTCCCGGCCAGGGGCGCCGTCAGCAACACGAGGTATTCCATGTCCTTCAATCCCGAGCGCGGTGAGCGCGGAGACCGCAAGCGTCGTCGTGAGCCCACGCCGTTCGACTCGCTGCGTATTC
>NZ_JBFUJE010000446.1:0-3254 GCF_056401535.1 Luteibacter sp. P4_E6
GCCACGTCCGCAGCGGCCGCACCGACGACCAGAAGCGAACGTTAGTCGAACGCCTCGTCCGCGACGTATCGAATGCATCCGGCCTGCCGACGCAAGGCATCTGGGTATACCTCAGCGAAATCCGCCCCGGCCTCATGGCCGAGTTCGGCCACGTGCTACCCGAACCCGGCGAAGAAGCCGCATGGTTCGACGCCCTGCCCGAAGACGATCGCCGCATGCTCGCCGCGATGGCGGAACGCGCGCGCTCTTAACGCCCGCGCGAAATCCACACCGCCTCATTCACCGCATCGATAACCACCTGCGGCTTGTCGTACTGAATGAAATGCCCCGCATCGGGAACGATTTCGTTCACACCACGCGTGGACATGGCCGCTACACGCAGGTGAAGACCTTCCCACGACAGCGTCTTGCGGTTGCGCTCATTCTGCGATTCGCCAGTGCGCGCAGGAAAGGGAGAATGCGTGAGCACGATGATCGGCATGTCGCCGAAATCGCTACGGGTTTTTCGGGTCTCGTCCGCGCTGCCGTAGAAGACGTTCTCTCGCTCGGACGCGACCGCCGCCTGCCACTTCTCCGTGGCGCCATAGGTAGCCTGCGCCTGGTTGATCGCCGGGCTGAAGTGCGGATCGTTGGTGTCGCCCAGGCACTTCTCGAACATCTTTGTGCCCGGCGTGAGCCCCAGCCGGGCCGCATCGATACACGCGTGCTGGTCTTTCAGATACTGGTCGTATTTCTCTTTGTCGCCCGGMGCGCTCAGCGCCCAGCCTTCGGCCGATTGGTCTTCGTGCGAGCCCTCGACGATGACCATGCCAACGACGTCATCGCGGTACTTGTCCGCGTACACGCGGACATTCATGCCAGCCAGCGAATGCCCAACCATGACATAGGGTGGCTTTATACCAGCAGCCCGCAGCAAGGCATGGAGATCTTCGGCCTGATTGACCGGCGTGGAAGGTCGCCGCGCAGCATCGCTGAAACCCAGGCCTGCGCGGTCGAACGAACAGACGCGCGTCGTCTTTGCCATCGCCGGCTGGACCATCGCCCAGGAGACCGTCGAATCGCCCATGCCCGCATCAAGAACCACCGTCGGCGAACCGGACCCAAGGCAGTACAGATTGAGCCGCTGGCCAGCGCCGATGTCGACCAGCCTGGCGGGCCGCGTATAGACCACATCATCGATCACAGCGGCCTTAGGGAGCTTTGCCTGCGCGAAGCACGAAGCCGAGCCCGCGAACAGGCAGAGTACCGCGATCAAGTTCTTCATCCGTGCTCCCTTTAGAAGCGCCCCCTGTGGGCGCGCTGATTCTTCCTTCGGTCCCGCTCGTCGTCAACGAGCATGCGGCAGACCGGTCGACGAGAGTCTCTCCACCATCGCTGCTTGTAGAAAATCGATGAACCGGCGAACGCGCGGTGGCTGGAACGTATTCGCGTGATACATCGCGTGGATCGGTGACGGCGCGGACCATTCCGGCGCGTTCACCAGCACCAGGCGCCCTTCGCGAACGTCGTCGGCGACCGCCCATTGCTGCCGGTACGCGAACCCATGACCGCGAATGGCCCACTTGCGGATGACCTCGCTATCGGTGCACTCGTGATAGCGACGCACTCGTATCGTCGCGTTACCCAGGCGCCACTCGTCGCGCGGGCCAGCGTTCGTCGTCAGCACGAGAGTGGGAAGTTCGACAAGATCCTCCGGCCGTGTCGGCATGCCGTGGGTCGCGATGCACTGTGGCGAGGCACAGACCACGCGACGACTATCGACCAGGTGCCGCGCAACCAGTGCACTGTCCTCGAGCGGACCGACGCGAATCGCGACATCCACGTCATCAGGCACGAAGCGCGAGATCGAATCGGCCAACGAAAGAACGATGCGCACGCCTGGATGGATCGCCATGAACCCATCGAGGATGTCGACCAGCAGATTGCGACCGAGATCCGAGGGGGCCGAAATTCGCAGCGTGCCACTCACGGTATCCGTGCCGCTGCGCACGGCACGCTCGCCTTCTTTCATCGCGTCGATGGCGATGCGGCAGTAGCCCAGGTACGTGCGACCTTCATCCGTAAGGCGAAGTTGGCGCGTCGTTCGCTCAAACAACCGGGCACCCACCGCCGCCTCGATCCGCTGGACACACGCGCTGGCGGCGGCCGGAGACAGACCCGCGCGGCGCCCAGCCGCCGACAGGCTACCCAGATCGGCGGCGTCGACGAGCAGCTGCATGTCGCTCAGGCGATTCATGGCCTCGATCATCTTCAAATAAGAATTGAAGGTCAATGAAGAACCAGGCCAATTATCAAATGCGAGGCCGGCGGCGAGGATGACCCCACCCACCCTCAACCCAAGGCTTTCCTGCCATGAAGCGCCCTTCCCTGTTCGCCCTCGCCTCCGCCCTGGCTTTCGTCACCGCACCGCTCGGGGCCCTCGCCGCTGACGCCGCATCGTCCGGCCCCGGGGTCCTCGAGGGTGCCTGGAAGCTGGTCCGTTGCGACAACGTCTACCCGGACGGCCATCGCGCCGAGCTCTACGGACCGAATCCCGAAGGCCTGTGGCTCATCGATGCCCGGGGCAACTACATGATGGACATCGTGCGGGCAAACCGCATGCCATTCGCGGTCAACGACAAGTCCAAAGGCACGCCCGAGGAATATCGCGCCGCCTCCTTGGACTTCAACGCACACTACGGCACGGTCAGCGTCGATGGTATGACCATGCACAGCCACATCGCGCAGGCATCGTTTCCGAACTGGGATGGCAAGGGAGGCGACAGCAGCTTCGTCATCAAGGGTGACGAACTCACGTACACGGTGGCAAAGCCTTCGAGCGGTGCGGCGGAAGGCGCGCATGGTGAGGTGGTCTGGCGGCGCGTTCATCCCTGAGGGCGCGCGTTACGTCAGAGAAGCCGAATCCCGAACGGCTTGACGCATGCGGCAAAGACCGCGAAGCACACGATCGTGATAACCGCACTGAGACCCAGTGCGGGCCAGAATCCGAACCGTGCGAGCAAAGCGGGAAACGCCAGGAACATGGGTAATGTCGGCACCACGTACCAGAAGGTGTACCAGGCGTGGTTGGCAATCTTCTCGGCGGGCTGCTTCTCGACATAGAGCCACGTGAGCGCGAGTAGCGTGACCAGCGGCAAGGAAGCCAGGAGCGCGCCAAGACGGTCGCTACGCTTCGCCACTTCGGAAACGGCGACCACCACGGCGGCAGTAATCAGGTATTTGGTGATGATCCAGTACATGGCGCTCCCCGTGGG
>NZ_JBFUJE010000447.1:0-3250 GCF_056401535.1 Luteibacter sp. P4_E6
ACCGCCCGGCGCGTGATTTCGGAATTGTGCGCAACCTCGGCGTCATGGCCGTAACTCGGATGGAGGACCGCTTCGGCAATTCGCTGACCTACCAGTGGTCCACCGACAACCACCTGACAGGCATCGTGGCCAGTGATGGCCGGACGGTGACGTTTGAGTACGCGAGCGACGGCAAGCACATCAGCAAGGTCAATGTTGTCACCGCCAACAACGGCACAMGGAGCTGGACGTACGCCTACGCGCCTTTGGACGGGGGATCGGTCCTGTCGAACGTGACGTTGCCGGACGGGTCTGCCTGGACGTATGACCTCTCTGCTCTCACCCTGGACGTCAAATCATCCGCCCCGCCCGGTCACTGCAACGACGTTGACGCCCCGTTGGACTCGACGCAGGTGGCAACCATCACCGGTCCGTCGGGGCTTCAGGGACGCTTCGAAGCACACCCGGTGCGACACGCACGCTCCAACGTGCCCGAATCATGCAGCGCCCAGACGCCCGAAAGCCAGGGGTCACAGGGCCGGCCGCGCTACAGCAACAACCTGGCTTTGACATCAAAAACATTTACTGGCGCCGGAATCTCGCATACCTGGACGTACCAGTACCCGCTCGCGACAGCCAGCTGGCGGGCAACCTGTCAGGCGTCCGGGTGCGACACCACCAGTGTTTCCCTGATGGTCGACCCCTCACTCAACACGACCCGGTACACGTTTTCCAACCAGGCGGATGCGACGGAGGGTAAGCCCCTCAAGACCGAGTACTTCCAGGGCGACACGACTGGCACGCTGCTGCGAACAGAAGCGTTCTCTTACGCGCCATACAATCAGGGGCCGTGGCCTGCGGTGTACGGGGGCGGCTTCAATATCATGGCCAACCTAGACCGCCAGGAAGGCGAATCCCCGCAGCTGCAAAAGTCCGTCACGGAAGAAGGCGACACCTATACCTGGCAGGCACTTGCCTTCGACACCTACGCCCGTGCGTCGTCCACACGTCGCAGCAGCAGTTTTGGCTTTTCCGTCGATGAAAAACAGGACTTCCTGGACGACACATCACGCAGTGTCATCGGACTTCCCACGGTTTACACGAACCTGACCAGGAATGAAGTCGTTAGTGAGACCACCTACGACCTGACGACGCTGGTGCCCCAGATGCGAAAGCATTTCGGCCAGACGATGATGACGTATTCGTTCAACCCCCAGGGACAGTTGGCCACGTTCCAGGACGCCAATTCCAATACGACGCATCTGGACAACTACAAGCTCGGCATTCCGCAGACCATTACGTTTCCGGACATCAACGCCCTCCACCCGAATGGCACCGTGGAAGCGGTCGCTGTCGACGACTTCGGACAGATTGCGTCCATCACTGACCAGGCGGGTTCGACAACGTCGTACGCCTATGACGGCATCGGCCGCGTGTTGCGCATCGACTACCCCGCGGGCGACTCGCCAAGCCTGGCCCCGAAGCTGTTCGCTTACACAGTCAGCCCTGACGCGCGCGACGTTGGCGGTAACCACTGGGTGCGCGAAGTCACACAAGGCATCCAGTACGACCGCACGGACTTTGACGCCATGTTGCGGCCGGTTGCCACCGGCAAGGGCCAGGTCGGCACCACGGACCGGTTTGTCTCTACACGGAATGACTTTGACTGGCGGGGCAACAAGACGTTCRCCTCGTATGCCGTCGACGGCGACGTTGGTCGGGCAACGATGGGAGTCGGCATTACCACCAGCTACGACGCGTTAGGCCGCGCGCGCGCTGAGTCACAGCCCTCCGCGCAAGGCACGCTGGTGACCTACACCGATTACCTTTCGGGGGGTGTCCGGCGCGTCACTGACCCCAAGGGCAATGCAGTCTCGACGGCCTACCAGGCGTTCGACGAACCTGCTTACGACAAGCCGGTTCGCGTAGACGCAGGCGCGGGCGCCTCACTCGTCACCCAGACCATCGACCGCGATGTCTACGGGAATCCCAATTCCATCARCCAAGGTGGCTTGAGCAAGAAATACACCTACGACAGCCAGTACCGCGTCTGCCGGTTGTATGAAAAGGAAGCGGGCAGCGCAATTTCGGCCTTCGATGCGGTGGGCAACGTCGTGTGGTCAGCGTCCGGCCAGGCGTTCAATGACCCGGGCTGCGGGTACGACCAGGTTCTGGCCAGTGACAAGGTCAATCGTGCGTACGACTCCATGAACCGGGTGACCCAGGTGACCTATCCCGGCGTCGGTCCGACGCTCACCTATACCTACGACCTGCTGGGCAATCCAGCAACGGCGGTGTCTGACACGGCAAGCGCCAAGCCGACCAACAAGGGTGCGGTGGGCTGGGCATTTGGCCGCAACAAGATGGGCGTGGTCACCGCCGAGCTTCTCTCGGTCGATTCCTGGTCCTGGACGGTGGGCTACACCTACGACGAAAACGGAAACCTCGTGTCGACGCAGTATCCTGACGGCAATTCCATCCCCTACGGACCCAACGCGCTCGGGCAGCCGACGGGCGCAGGCCCCTATGCGACCGGTGCCACCTACTACCCGGATGGTCAGGTGGCGGGTTACACGCTGGGCAACGGGGTGCCGTACACCGCGCACCGCAACGAGCGAAACCTGCTTGCAGACTTTGCCTATGGCACACCAGGCAGTGCGCCCATCAGTGAAGGGTACCTTTATGACCCGGCGGGCAACATCACTTCCATATCCAACGCGGTCGGGACCGGTCAGCGCGCACGGGCGTTTACCTACGACGAACTCAACCGCCTGACCGGGGCAAGCTCGCCTGGGTTGTGGGGGAACGAAACCTACAGCTACGACTCCCTCAACAACATCCAGAGCGTGACCAACTCTGGAGGCGTCAGCACCTACAACTACAACGGCTTCAACCAGCTGGCCAACATCAGCATCAACGGGTCGCCGACGCACTCGTACACGTACGACAACCGGGGCAATGTCACGTTGCGGGACGGTCAGGCCCTGGCGTTCGATGTTGCGAACCGGGTCCTGTCGGTAGGCACCCTTGGCGATTCCATGTATGACGCTGCCGGCCGTCGCGTGAAAGCAGTCTCGCCAACCGGCACGACGTACTACGCCTACAACGCCGCCGGGCAACTGCTCTGGCAATACGACCCGGCGACGAACTCGGGGACGGATTACATCTATCTCGGCAAAAAGCTTGTTGCCAGCACCAACAGCGTGCCGGCACCTGCACTCGCGCCGTCTCTGACTGCGCCCGCCTCAGCGCAGGCCAATGTCGCCTACAC
>NZ_JBFUJE010000448.1:0-3235 GCF_056401535.1 Luteibacter sp. P4_E6
GCTGCGAGAAGCGCTTGAGGTATTGCTGGATCTCACGCGCACTGCCCATCGAAGACAGCAGGCGCACGATCGTTTTGCGGGTGTGCTTGTTAGAGTCCACTGTCCACGATCCGATGGATGGTCTTTGCGTAATGCGCGAGCTGGTCCAGGAGGACCCATTCGTCGGCGCTGTGTGCCTGGGCGATGTCGCCGGGACCGTAGACGAAGGTGGTGTAGCCCGCCTTCGAGAACAGCGCCGCCTCGGTCCAGAAGTCGACGGCATTGCCGACGGTGATACCTAGTTCGTCCGCGAGGTCGCGAGCGGCGAGACGGCGGCTTTCCGCCGTCGCCGTGTCACCCGCCGGCAGCGAATCGCCGCGGAAGGTTTCGCCGTACTCGACCGGGACCGGCTCGACCAGCGTGCGGAAGGTTTCGAGCAGTTTGTCAGCGTCCATCGACGGCAACGGACGGAAACCGAAGCGGATATCCGCCGTTGGCGCGATCACGTTGGCCTTGATGCCACCCTCGACCTTGCCGATGTTGAAGCGCAGCCCGGTGAGACCGCCGAAACGCTCATGCGACAGCTTCTGGACGTGGTCCAGCGCGGCGGCGCCCCAGCGAATGCCCTGGTGAACGGCGCTGTCCGACGGCTTCTGCTCGCCGGATGCGTGCCCTGCCCTGCCCTGGAAACGCATCTGCACCGAATGGATGCCCCGGTGCGCGAGCACCGCTTCACCCTTGGTCGGCTCGGCCACGATGATCGCCTCGTAGTCGCGCGGCGTCGCAAGGAAACCGTCGATACAGCGCGCGTCGTTGGCTTCCTCGTCCGTCGACAACAGCAAGGCCATATCGCCCTGCGTCGCGTTGGCCACGGCGACCAGTGCCGCGGCAGCGCCCTTGATGTCGCACGCACCGAGGCCGATCGCACGGTCTTCCGTCACCCGCAGCTGATGCGGGTCTGCGGTCCAGTGCGGCGAATCCGGCACCGTGTCCATGTGCACGTTGAAAAGGTACTTCGGCTTGCCGCGCACCGCGTAGAGGTTCACGGCACCGGCGCCGAAATCGGTCACCTGCACGTCGAACCCCGGAAGGTTTGCGCGCAGGTAATCGAAGATACCGTCCGTGCCGATCTCTCGCGGCGGATTACGCGTGTCGAAACCGACCAGCGCGCGCAGATGGGTCAGGGTGTCCTCGAGAAGCTTGTCCATGGTCCCGGATCAGTTCCCGTTCGCGCGGTCGACTTCCGCCCAGATCGTCGAGCTCATGCCGTAGAGCTTGATGAAGCCTTCGGCTTCGGCAACGCCCCAGTCGGCGGCCTGCGCATACGTGGCCTTGGACGAATGCAGGAGGTTCTTCGACTCCACCTTGATCGCGTACACCGAACCCCCGCGGGTTTCGATGATGACCTTGCCGTCCACCTTGCGCTGCGTTGAAACGAGGTAGGCCTCGAGGTCAGCCTTGATCGGATCGTTGAAGAAGCCTTCGTAGGCCACTTCGGTCCACTTGCGGCCGATTTCCGGCTTGAAGCGGTTCTGCTGCTTGGACAGCACGGTTTCTTCGAGTGCGCGGTGTGCGGTGAGCAGGGCGGTCAGCGCAGGTGCCTCGAACACGATGCGGCCCTTCAGGCCGATATTGGTGTCGCCCGTGTACAGGCTGCGACCCACCCCGTACTTCGCCAGTTCGCGGTTGAGGAAGGCGAGGATTTCCGGACCCGAGGCCGGCTTGCCGTTGAGCGACACCGCCGTGCCCTTCTCGAAGCCAAGCTCGACACGCAGCGCTTCGGACGGCCATTCGGCGCGCGGCGCACACCAGCCGATCGCACCYTCGCCCGGGATTTCCCAGGCGTCGATCTCGCCGCCGGAAATCGTCACGCCGAGCACGTTTTCGTTGATCGTGTAGTGCTTGGTCTTGGCGCGGACTTCGAAGCCCTTGTCTTCGAGGTACGTCTGCTCATAGGCACGCACCTGGGTGTGTTCGCGCTGGATCTCGCGGACCGGCGCGATGATCGTGTAATCGCCCAGCGCGCGCACGGTCAGGTCGAAGCGCACCTGGTCGTTGCCCATGCCCGTGCAGCCGTGCGCGAAGAACTTCGTGCCCAGCTCGTCGCAGCGCTCCAGCGAGGCCTTGACGATGAGGTAGCGGTCGGACACGAGCAGCGGGTACTGGCCCTGGTAGAACTCACCGGCCCAGATCAACGGCGTGACGAAGCTGTCCCAGATCGCCTGCGACGCATCCACCGTGCGATGCGAGGCGGCGCCTAGCTCATGCGCACGCTGCTCGATGTACTCGCGCTCCTCAGCCGAGACGCCACCGGTGTCGACGAACACGGTATGCACGGCATAGCCGCGCTCCATCAGGTAGGGCACGCAGAAGCTGGTGTCGAGGCCGCCGGAAAAGGCGAGAACGATATCTTGGCTGGACATGAAGGCTCCGAAGGAAAGGGCTTGAGTAAAAGGCGTTTACAAAGGAAGGCGAATCAGAAACCGAGGCCGGACTTCTCGCCCGACGACTGCGAAATGAGCGAAGCCATCACCGCTTTCTGCACGTGCAGGCGGTTCTCGGCTTCATCGATGGCGATGCAGGCCGGCGAATCCATCACCGCATCCGTCGCCTTGATGTTCCGGCGCAACGGGAGGCAGTGGCTGAAGACACCATTGTTGGTCAGGGCCATCTTGGCCTCATCGACGATGAAGTGCTTGTTTGCTTCGCGGATCGCCTTCTCTTCGTCCCAGCGGCCGAAATAAGGGATGGCGCCCCAGCTCTTGGCGTAGATCACGTCCGCGCCGCTGTACGCCGACTCGATGTCATGCGACACCTGCAGCGAACCGCCGTTCTCTTTCGCGTTGGCCTTGGCAAAGTCCATGTAGCGCTCGTCGAGGATATATTCCGCCGTCGGGCACAGCAGGGTCACGTCCATGCCCATCTTCGTCGCGATCAACAGCGCTGAGTTGGCGACCGCGGTATTCAGCGGCTTCGGGTGATACGTCCAGGTCAGCACGTACTTCTTGTTCTGCAGGCTGCCCAAGTGCTCCTGCAGCGCCATGGCGTGCGCCAGCTCCTGACAGGGATGGGTGATGGTCTCGAGGTTGATGACCGGCACCGTGGCGAACTTCGCGAAGGACTCGAGCACCTTGTCCTGGCGATCCACCTGCCAGTCGACGAACTTGGGGAAGGCGCGCACAGCGATGATGTCCACGTAACGCGACAGCACCCGGGCCACCTCGGCGATGTGCTCTTCGGTATCGCCGTCCATCAC
>NZ_JBFUJE010000449.1:0-3230 GCF_056401535.1 Luteibacter sp. P4_E6
GTCCCATCGCGCATGATCGTCTGCGTCGCCTTCCGATAATCCGCCGGCTTCGCGTTGAAAATGTTCGGTACGAAGGTCTGCGGGTTGCGATCGTACAGCGGGAACCAGCTGGACTGGATCTGCACCATGACACGATGGCCGGGCTGGAACACGTGGTTCACCGTGGGCAAGGGAAAACGGTAATCCAGCGGCTTGTCCGGTGTGAGTGCGGCGGGTTTGTCGTAGCCCTCGCGGTAGCGGCCACGGAAAATCTCCATGGCGATCGGTAGCTGGTATCCACCCATCGACGGCTTGTCTTCCACTTCATCCGGGTAAACGTCGATCAGTTTGACCACCCAGTCGCTGTCCGTACCGCTGGTCGAGGYGAGCAGATGCACCAGCGGTTCGCCGGCGACACCCATCGGCTTGTCCAGTACGGGGGAAACATAAGTGAGCACGTCGGTCCGCGTGGCGAACTGGCGCTGGTCGTCCACCAGCCACTCGGGCCAGCTATCCACCTGGTCGGGCGCGCCGTGTGACCACGCCTGGATGGGGCGTACGCGATAGGGCACCGGCTTGGCGGGGTCGGAGACGTAATCGTCCGAGCCCTGGGACGGAGCCGCAACACCGAGGCCGCCATCGGCTTCCGCATACCAGCGCTGCATCGCCGGGGCACAACCCGAGCGACAGGCGGACGGCCACGTATCCAGTTTGCGCCACGTGTTATCGCCGGTAACGAAGGCATTGACCGGCGCGATATTCGCTTTCGGCGCATCGTCCTTCAGGTACTGGGCGAGGAAGGGGCGCAGGATCTCCTGACGAAAGTTCGTGCCGGTATCGCTGCCCAGATCAAGTGCGCCGATGGTGTTCGCCTTCTCCCAGGTCTTGGCATGCCGCCATGGCCCGATGACAAGCCACACCTTCTTGTGCTCGGGATCGCGCGGCGCGAGTGCCCGATAGACGGCCATATCACCGTAGTTGTCTTCCTGGTCCCACAGGCTGTGCACGAGCATGGTCGGCACGGTCATGGGTTCCTTCGCGGCGATCTTATCGAGCGCCTGCCCGGACCAGAAACTGTCGTACGCGGGATGGGCCAGCAGCTTCTGCCAGAAACCGAGCGCCTCCATACCGTAAGCGCGGCCGATATCGCCGGCTGAGCCACCGCGCAGGTAAAGGTCGTAGTCGTCGCGGTAACCGCTCGTCCAGCCGATGTTGCTCTCGCGCGAGTTCACCATGCCGTAGATGTAGGGAATCATCTGCTGGCGGAACGCCCCGCGATGGAACCAGTCATCCCCCATCCAGCCGTCGATCATCGGGTTGATCGGCACAGCCACCTTGAGGGCGGGATGCGGATGGATCGTGGCGATCATCGCCTCGAAGCCGTCGTAGGAGATGCCGATGATGCCGACCTTGCCGTTCGACTCCGGCACGTGTTTCACCAGCCAGTCGATGGTGTCGTAGATGTCCGAGGATTCATCGATCGGCGTCGGGTTGCCAGGGCCGACTGGCGGCCGGTTCATCACGAAGTCGCCCTGGGAGCCGTGCTTGCCGCGGATGTCCTGGATAACCCGGATGTAGCCGTCCTGGACGATCACGTCGGACGGGTTGTCGTAGCCGCGCAGGGTGGGTCCGAGGTGCGGACTGTCCGCCCGATGCCCCATGCCGTCGGCGCCGTAAGGCGTGCGTGTGAGTAGCATGCCCGCGCGTTTCGCGCCCTTGGGCAGCAGGATCACCGTGTGCAGCGTCACCCCGTCGCGCATGGGGATGTCGACCGTGCGGCGTTCGAAATCGAACCCTGCATTCGTCGGTGTGAAATGGGCCGGCGTTTCCGTCGGCAGATTGTCATAGGTCTTCTCGCCGCCGACCGCCGGGGTCGCGAGGACCCCGGCGGCGAGCACGACGATACCCAGTCGCAGTAGTGCGTGCATGACCTCTCCGTCAGAAGTCGTAGGTGATGCCGAAGCGGGCGTAACGCGGCTGCGTGTAGCTGATGACCTGGTTATAGCCGTCATTCACCGACTTGGTGCTACCGGAAACCGGGTTAAGGGCCTGCGCACGCTGCTGGTTGAGCAGATTGAATACCGAGACGTTGAAGGCCAGCTTGCGGTCGGCCCAGAGCGGACGGTACTCGACATTGGCGTCGATCAGCTCTTCCCACGGGTTGCGTCCCTTGTCGCCGGGACGCGACGGCACGCCGAAGCAGTAGTGATAGTAGCTGCCATAGCCGGACGGATCGCTTTCGTCCGCGCCGTAACGACCCAGGCAGGACTTCGGCGTACCGGACTGGATCGTCAGGTTGGCCGAGACCATCCATTCCGGGGTGACCTGATACGAGCCGTAGAGCTTGATCTGGTGCTTGCGATCGTTGGCAAGGTCGCCGTTGGCGTATTCCATCAGCGTGGCATAGTCCCAGTCACGCGTGGCCGAGACCGAGCCCTGGCCCACGTCCGAACGCACCTGGCCTTCCGTGTTGCCGTAGCTACGCGAGAAAAGGTAGTCGACCTTGGCCGACCACTTGCCGTCGAACGGATGCGACAGGTAGGTATCCAGACCGTAATAGTTGCGCTTGAGCTGGGTGAAACCGAAGTCGTCGTTGGTGACCGTGACGTTGTAGTAACCGCCGTTCTGCTGTGCAAGCTGGTAAACGTTCGCGCGGCCCGGGTTGGACAGATAACAGCTGCCCACCGTCGTTGCGTCGATGTCCGCACCCTGGGCGACCGCGGCACGGGTGATGGCGCCGTTGTCGCAGACGTCATCCAATGCGGTGCGCAGCTTGCGCACGGTAGCCTTCGTGCCCCAGATCCACGACGCATTGATCTGCTGGTCGAAGCCAAGAATGAACTCGTCCTGGTACTCCGACTTGATGTTCTTCGCGCTGACCGTGCGCGGGTCGGGCGGCTGGCCATACTCGCCGTTCGGAGACACGGCGCCGCCGGTGGCCGAGTTGACGAAGGTCATGCCGGTCGGCATGCCGCCGGCGTCGATCCCGGTATAGGTGAAGTACTGGTTGGTCGCGAGCGAGCCGGCCGAGGTGCGCAGGGCCACCGAGGCGGGCATGGCCAGGAAGTAACGACCGGCGTTGCCGTAGATCTTCATGCTGGAATCGCCCAGCACGTCGTAGCTGAAGCCCAGTCGCGGCGCCCACTGGGGTTTGGTCAGGCGCAGGTAGGCCTGGCCGGTCGGGTTGTAGTTGGTGAACTGGTCGTTGCGGATGCCCAGCGAGAGCAGCATCTTGTCGGTTACCTGCCAAT
>NZ_JBFUJE010000450.1:0-3224 GCF_056401535.1 Luteibacter sp. P4_E6
TCCCACGTTAAGGCCCGTGACGCTGCGCAGGATGCATACACCGGCGGCGCAGTGAGCCTGATTGAGGTCCTCGACGAAGACCGTCAGTTGCTTGCAGCTCGCGACTTGCTGGCTCAGGTCCACACCGAAGACGCACGCTCTGCTGTGGCGGCCTTCCGCGCCCTCGGTGGCGGTTGGAATGCGCCCGTTGTCGATGACACGCGACGAGTTGCGGCACGCTAAACAGTGCGTCGCCTTTGGGCGGCGCTGGAGACAAAGTCATGCGTTATGAAAAAGATCGAAAGGAACAGACCCGCAGGAAAATCTTGCAGACGGCCGCGCAGCGTTTTCGTGAGCAGGGCTTCAGCGCGTCGGGACTAAAGTCCCTACTCGCCGATGCAGGACTCACTAATGGCGCGTTTTACAACCATTTTGAGTCCAAAGATGACCTCGCCAAGGAGGCGATAACGGTTTCGCTAGCCAGCCGCACCGCGCTGTTACAAGCCGCTATCGACAGCGGCGGCGGGGTCGAAGCCGTCATCCGCAACTACTTCACTTTGGGTCACCGGGACAATCCGGGTGCAGGCTGCCCATCATCCGCGCTCGCCTCCGACGTGGCACGCCAATCCGAGGTCGTTCGCAAGGCGTTTGCCGAAGGTGTCGACACGTTCTTGCGGCTGATGGCCAGCCAGTGGCCAGAGCTGTCCAGAACGGAGAGCCGCCAGCGCGCAATGTCCATCTACAGCCTGATGGTTGGCGGCATGCAACTGGCGCGTGCCAATCCGGACGAAACTGAATCCTCGCGCATTCTTGAAAACAGCCTTCAGATGGCGTTGCTGGTTGCGCGTGGCGGTCTCGGTGGCCCGTCGCATCCGTAGCGGTTTCAGGAAAACGTCATGAGGGCTGCAAGCGAGAACGGAGTAGGGCGTAGCGTGCAGAGACCCCTACCGCCAAAGGCTTCGCTTTGAATAACTCCGCCTCCCAGCGCCCGCTATGCTGATCACCCGCAGCCTTGCGATCGGGCGAAGTCCTGTCGCGCCCGACCCGATGGTAAAAAAAGACCACGATGCCCAAGGAACTTGCCGAGGCGACGTGCCTTCATCTCACTGGCAAAATCAGCCGGTGATTTCCCGATGGACGAATTGGGCCGTGTCTTTGGCTCGCCGACAGATCGGTCGACGAGGCGCGCACGTTGCTCGAATCGCTGCCCCTCGACGGGATGGGGTTGATGACGCCGGACTTCTTTCCGCTGTGGCCGCTCGAGCTTACTATTCCTGCTCGACAAGCCGCAGGCGTGAACCGCCCGCATCCGCAACAGAAAACGTTGCCGAGCGTCCGTTGGGCGGAGGCTGTGGGTCGATCGGCCACAAGTCCAACGTTCAATCGGAATTCGAGTTGCGCGGTCCCTTGGAGACAGCAGGCTGACCGACATTGAGCACACGCGCTGCCGCAGAAAAGGAACGCGTTTCCACCACCCTGACGAAGGTCAGCATTGACTGGTGACGACCCATGGGTCTGCCTTTTACATTGTCACGCCACGGCGCGCATGTGGCGATGTAGGATCAGGCACAACGGGTCAGTGGAAAGCGCTCAGATCCACTACCAGGATGGTTCCATCGTCCGTGTCACGGCAGAAATCCCTATGAAGGAGCGCTGCGATGAGTGTCGGGTGCCGGTACTGGAGTCCGGGATAGCCCTGGAGTCGCCATCGGTCTCGCACACCATCGCTGTGCAGCACCAGCAGATGCCCGCCGGCTTGGTAGGTAAGCACGCGAAGCGGTGGCTGACGCACCCCCAGGAGTCCAGGGTGCGAAGCCAGGCCCCGCACGGTGCCATCGGGTGAAATCAGGCGTCCGCTTATATCGCCCACTCCGATGAAGCTGAGTTGGTCGTCGAGGGCGTTGAATGTCCCCATGGCGCCCACACCGCCGCAGGTCCATGCCATGGCGGCGTGGACGGCCTGCGCCTTGGCAGCGATCGGTCGCTCTGGATCAGTCAAGAATGCCTCGACCCCGGTGGTCGAGGCGATGGAAGCGATCGGTCCATGACCGAGTCCGTCAAGGACCAGTGCGGTGACAGTGGAGGGGCCTACGACCAGAGCCCACGCGTCGCCGCAAAATTGCCCGTCCCGAAAGACATGCTGCGCCACGCCGAACATCGCATCGACGGCGGGTCCTGAAGGACCTACGCGCACCATCGCTACCGTGCCTTGCGGGCCATTCCACTGATCACTGCGGGCCGAGGATGGTAGGGAAGGCGGAGGACTCAGGTCGACGGTCTCAGGATGGGAAGCGACCACTTCCACACCCCGCCCTTCGCCGCTGAGCACGCGCAGATGGAGGCGTCCGCCCGGGGTTGCCGCGAAGCGCGCTGACCAGAGCCGAACAACGGCCGTTACCGCTTCGGCATCATCGTCATCAAGGCCGTTGGACCTGGCCAGGCGCGCGGCCTCGTAGACGGCCTGTGATGCCTCATGCGGATGCGAGACCGTGAGGTCGAGGGCAGTTGAGCCGGTGAAGCAGTCCATGTTCGCGCCTCCTTGCCATGGTGGGCCCGACATGGGGCGGGCCGCGGACAGGAACGAGGGGGAGAATGTCGGACGCCATGTGAAAGGACCGCCACGGCGAGCGGCATCGGTCACGGAAGACATGGTCCCTAGAATGCCCCGGACCTGACGTCTCCGGGTAGATCGAAATGGGAGGTATAAGTCAGGCCTTCGGTGAGGCGTTTCGAATAGGTAATTGTTTGGATGGCGATCTGGGCGACTGAGGCATCGTGAGGGGTGCGCCGGACACATCGGAGATGGGCCCCATATGAAAGACGACAAATCGGGTGTCATGACCCTGGCGATGATGGTGCGACACGCGAATGTCACAGGCGACGCAGCGCTCCTCTGCGACTTTGACGAGGCCCGTTTCCCCACGCGGCTATTGGTTTCCGGGACATCTGCGCTGGGTATGCAAAAGCTTGCTGCGGCTGCCACGATTCTGTCAATGCAGCTCGGTCCCGTTGCCTTGCCTGCACGGAACGTTGATTCCATCAGCTGAACTCTAGTAACCGAATTCTTCTAACCACGCATTTACTGAGCTCGGAAACCGGTCGAGCTGTTGCTGCGAATAAACCTGGCACGTCGTACAACTCGCCCACGTGATCGTACTGGCTGGAATATTTTCCACCGCGACGATACCCAGGCCGGAAATTCGACTCATCGATGGGAGGAGCGCACGGTGAAGCATGGTCAGTCC
>NZ_JBFUJE010000451.1:0-3224 GCF_056401535.1 Luteibacter sp. P4_E6
ATCATGATGTGCGAGGTCCCCTCCAACGCCTTGATGGCCGACGAGTTCCTCGACATTTTTGACGGCTTCTCGATCGGCTCGAACGACCTCACCCAGCTCACCCTCGGCCTGGATCGTGATTCGAGTATCGTCGCCAACCTCTTCGACGAGCGCGATCCGGCGGTGAAGAAGCTGCTGTCGATGGCGATCAGCACGGCCCGCGCCAAGGGCAAGTACATCGGCATCTGCGGCCAGGGCCCGTCCGACCACCCGGATCTTGCCGAGTGGCTGATGGACCAGGGCATCGAATCGGTATCGCTGAACCCGGATACCGTCGTCGATACCTGGCTGCGCCTTGCGAAGAAAAAGGCCGGCTAAGCTCGCATTGTGTGGGAGCCGCTTCAGCGGCGAATGAAGACATGTGGGAGCCGCTTCAGCGGCGWTGGGGGGTTACCACAAATCCCATTCGCCGCTGAAGCGGCTCCCACACACTGCACACTGCACAAAGCACAAAGCACGCCTTACATGTGCACGGTCACGCCCGCCGCGCGATAACGCGCCACCACCGCCGCATCCGTATCCGACGCGACCACCAGATGCGAGATGCCGGTGATCGGCGCCGTGTGATGCGTCGCCGACGCCACCAGCTTGTCGGGCGTCGCGATAGCTACCGTCTCGCCGCTGGCCTCGATAATGGCCTGTTTGAAGACCGTCTCTTCCTCGTCGTAGGTCCATAGCCCACGCTGCGGATCGATCGCGCAAACGCCCGGGAAACACAGGTCCGCGCGAATATCCTGAGCCTGCCGCACGGTGCGCGAGCCAATCGCGCCACCGATCGCGGGATCGAGCTTGCCACCGAGCATGATCACGTCGAATCCCGGCCGCCCCAGCACCGCCAAGGCGACATCGGGTGCATTCGTCACCACGGTAAGGTCATGGTGATCGGGGAGCATCTTCGCCAGCACCGTGTTGGTGGAGCCKGCGTCGATGAAGAGGATCTGGCCGGTGCCGACCAGACTTAGCGCCGTGCGGGCGAGCGCTCGTTTCAGCTCGGTACGTTCGGCATGTCGCTCACCCAGGGGCGGGATATTCACGGCAAGCAATGCGCCGCCGTAAACGCGACGGCACAATCCCTGGGCAGCAAGGTCGCGCAGATCACGGCGGATCGAATCTTCCGATACGCGGAATTCCTGGGCGAGATCCGCGGCGATGACTTTTCCGTCGCGCTGCAGGCGTTCGAGGATCAGTTGCTGCCGCTCGCGCGGCAGCGTGGTGTCCGGCGCGTTCATTTCGGCAGGAACCCGAGCTCGATCAGTTCGGCGCGCAACTGGGCCGGGGTATGGAAATGGATGCCGTGGATACCAAGGGCCTCCGCGGCTTCCACGTTGATCTTGTTGTCGTCGATGAAGACGGCGCAGGTGGGGTCGATGTCGTATCGCTCGAGCAGGGTTTCGTAGAGCTTCGGATCGGGCTTGATCATGCCCTCCTCGCCCGACACCACGATGCCGTCGAAGCAGTCGAAGAATGCATATCGCTGACGTGCGATGGGAAAGGTCTCGTGCGACCAGTTGGTCAGGCCGTACAAGGGATGGCCTGCGTCCTTGAGCTCGCGCAGGATGTGCAGACTGTCGTCGATGGGACCGCCCAGGGTCTCTTCCCAACGATGCTGGTAGGCCGCGATCAGATCGGCCTGGGTCGGATGTTCCGCGGTCAACAAACGCACGGCTTCCTCCCACGGGCGTCCCGCATCCTGCTGCAGGTTCCACTCAGGCGTGGTCACTTCGGCGAGGAAACGCTCCATCCCGGCTTCATCGTCGCCGAACAGCTTGCTGTAGAGGTAGCGGGGATTCCAGTCGACAAGTACCCCGCCGAAATCGAAGATGACCACATTGCGTTTGGAATGCATGGAAGACTCCTTGGATCAGCGGCGCGCGATGGACGCGCAAAGGGATACCACGACGAGCAGGGACGCGACGCCGCCCAGGGCGATCGATAGCGTGCTGGCCTTGGCGACGAAACCGATGACGGCCGGCCCGGCAAGCATTCCGGCGTAGCCCAGCGAGGTAACCGTGGCGATGGCGATGGCGGGCGAGGTGCGGGGCATCCGGCCAGCGGCACTGAACAGCACGGGCACGATGTTCGAGGCACCGATGCCGACCAGAGCAAAACCGAGTAGCGCCGCCGGCCCCCACGGCAGCGTCGTAGCGAGGAAGAAGCCGGCGGCGGCGATCAGGCTACCGATGCGAACGATGTTGGCCGGACCAAGTGCAGCGGTGATGCGGTCGCCGAGCAGCCGGCCCACAGCCATGGCGATCGAGAACGCGGCGTAGCCCAGACCGGCCACGGACGGATCGAAGCCGCGTGAGAAACGCAGGAATACGGCGCTCCAGTCGAGCATGGCACCCTCGGCAAGGAACACGACCATGCAGAGGAAGCCGAGAAGAAACACCGCACCGCCAGGCAGACGGAAACGAGCATGCGGTTCACCAGAACCGTCGTCGTGGCGGATGAGGAAGTGCCGCCACTGCGTGGCAACGATGACCAGCAACAGGATCGATACCGCGATCGCACTACCCGTCAGGGGTGAGCCGGCATGCAACAGGGCCGCCATGCCCGCGGAGCCTGCGAGGCCGCCGACGCTGAACAGGCCGTGGAAACCGGACATCATCGGCCTCCCCTGCTGCTTCTCGACATCCACCGCGTGAGCATTCATCGCCACGTCGACGACGCCGATCGACCCACCAAAGAACAGTAAGGCTGCGCCCAGCCACCAGACGCTCGGGGCGAGGGTCAGCAAGGGCAACGCCACGCAGACCAGAAGGCCGCTCACGCCGATCACGTAGCGGTGGCCGAACCGATGACTCAGGAAACCCGCGATAGGCATGGCGATGACCGCACCAAAGCCCATGCACAGCAGCACGAGGCCCAGGGTGGCGTCGTCGAGGGCAAGGCGGGCCTTGGCGTAAGGCACCATCGGTGCCCAACTGGCCATGCCTATGCCGGAGAGGAGAAAGATCAAACGGGTGGCGCGTACGGGATTCATGCGGCTGCCGGGGACGAGGAATGCGCATCAATGTACGTAAACGTGCACAAACGTGCAATAGAGTCTTAAACCCAGTGAAAGCCTTTAGCCATTAGAGCCGCCATACCCACGGCCAGGCTGATGATTGCGCCGAAGAGGAGACGGAAATCCGTGCGCGCCTGATGGCGGACATCGCGGAACTCTGAGCGGACCTCCTTTTGAA
>NZ_JBFUJE010000452.1:0-3221 GCF_056401535.1 Luteibacter sp. P4_E6
GCGTTGAAGTACTGCCGCGAGCAGACCGAACCCAAGCGTGTCGTCACCCTGGTCTGCGACACCGGCAACAAGTACCTGTCGAAGATGTACAACGACTACTGGATGCTCGACAACGGCTTTCTCGAGCGCGAACGCTACGGCGACCTGCGCGATCTCATCCTGCGGCCCTATGCGCAACGCGACACGGTGGTGATCAAGCCGGACGACATGCTGGTCACCGCCTATAACCGCATGAAGCTGTACGACGTCTCGCAGCTGCCGGTGATGGAGAGCGAGCGTATCGTCGGCATCCTCGACGAGTCCGACGTGCTAATGCACGTGCATTCGGACGAAACCCGGTTCCGAGATCCCGTCTCCACGGCCATGATGGCTTCGCCGGAAATGCTCCAGGTCCGCGAACCGATCGATGCACTATTGCCCGTGTTCGAGAAGGGCCACGTCGCCATCGTGGTCGACGGCGAACAGTTCCTCGGACTGATCACCCGGATCGACCTGCTCAATTACCTGCGCCGCAAAGTCAATTAAGAAGGATCACGACTCATGTGTGGAATTGTTGCCGCTGTTGCGCAGCGTGATATCGCGCCGATCCTCATTGCCGGTCTGAAGGCCCTGGAATACCGCGGCTACGACTCGGCTGGCATGGCCATCGCCGATGGCGGTGAGATCCGCCGGGTCCGTGCGAAGGGTAAGGTTCGCGAGATGGAAGCCCTCTACGACGCCGATCCGGTGCCGGGCGGCACGGGTATTGCGCATACGCGATGGGCGACGCACGGCGTTCCCAGCGAGGCGAATGCGCACCCGCACGTGCAGGGTCGTATCGCCATCGTGCATAACGGCATCATCGAAAACTACGCATCCCTACGCGACGGGCTCAGGGCCAAAGGCCGCACCTTCCACTCGGAGACGGATACCGAGGTGATGGGCGCGGTGATCGACGAGCACGTACAGGCCGGCAAGTCGTTGCGCGAAGCCGTCACCGCCGCCGTGCGCGAACTCGAAGGCGCGTATGCCATCGCCGTGATGAGCCTGGACGAGCCCGAGCGCATCGTTGGCGCTCGCCGTGGCTGCCCGCTGCTGGTCGGTATCGGCATTGGTGAGCACTTCCTTGGATCGGACGCGCAGGCGTTGATCAAGGTCACCAACCGGATGATGTACCTCGAGGAAGACGACGTCGTCGAAATCACGCGCGACACTGTCGAAGTCTTCGGCCTGGACGGCCAGCGTGTCGACCGCACGGCGCACGAGAGCGAAATCAGCGCCGACTCCGTGGAACGTGGCGAGTACCGCCACTACATGCAGAAGGAGATCTTCGAGCAGCCGCGCGCCGTCGCCGACACGCTCGAGGGTCGCATCGGTCCGCATGGCATCCTGCCGAACATCTTCGGTATCGACGCCGACCCGATCCTCGAGAAAACGCGCGCCATCCACATCGTGGCCTGCGGCACCAGCTATCACGCCGGCATGGTGGCGAAGTACTGGATCGAGCAGTTTGCACGCATTCCTGTCGTCGTCGAAGTAGCCAGCGAGTACCGCTACCGCGACGTCGTCGTGCCGGAAAACACGCTCTTCGTCGCGGTGTCGCAGTCGGGTGAAACCGCCGACACGCTGGCCGCCATGCGTGAGTCGCGCCGCCGCGGTTACCTGGCCACGTTTGCCATCTGCAACGTGCCGGAGTCGTCTGTCGTCCGTGAATCCGACCTGCGCCTGATGACACGCGCGGGTCCGGAGATCGGCGTCGCCTCGACCAAGGCCTTCACCACTCAGCTCACCGCGTTCGCGTTGCTGGCGCTGGACCTCGGCCGCCGTCGCGGCCTGGATAACGCGAAGTACCTCGAGCACTGCAAGGAGCTCCAGTCGCTGCCGCGTTATATCGAGAACGCGCTGAAGATCGAGCCGGAGATCCTCAAGATCGCCGACCACTTCATCAACAAGCAGCACGCCCTGTTCCTCGGGCGCGGCGCGCAGTTCCCCGTGGCGCTGGAAGGCTCGCTCAAGCTCAAGGAAATCTCGTACATCCACGCCGAGGCGTATCCCGCCGGTGAACTGAAGCACGGTCCGCTGGCCCTGGTCGACGAGAACATGCCCATCGTGGCGGTGGCGCCGAATGGCCCGTTGCTCGACAAGCTGAAGTCGAACCTGCAGGAAGTGCGTGCCCGCGGCGGCGAGTTGATTGTCTTTGCGGATGAGCGCGCCGAGATGGACGACGGCACTGAGCACGTGGCCATGGTGCGTGTGGATGGCGGTGGCGATCTGATTGCGCCTGCCGTGTTCACAATTCCGCTACAGCTGTTGGCCTATCACGTTGCGGTGCAACGGGGAACAGATGTAGATCAGCCGCGGAATCTGGCTAAATCGGTAACGGTGGAATAAAAGTCTTCGGGGTAAGCATGTGACTGACCAGGCAAGCCTTCACGCCCTCTCCGACGTTCAGTCAACGAACGTCGGCGCCCGTACGCGAGTCTGGCAGTTCGTCGTGATTCTGCCCGGGGCGAGTGTCGGTGAAGACTGCAACATCTGCGCGCACTGCTTCATCGAAAACGATGTCGTCGTTGGGAATCGGGTTACCGTCAAGAGCGGTGTGCAATTGTGGGACGGACTCCGGCTGGAGGACGACGTTTTCGTCGGACCGAACGTGACATTCACGAACGACAGGATGCCCCGGTCGGGCGTTCATTCGGGTGCGTTTCCGCACACTCTTGTGCGGCGGGGCGCATCGATCGGCGGCGGGGCGACGATCCTGCCGGGCCTTCAGATTGGCGAGCGGGCGATGATTGGTGCAGGCGCCGTGGTGACAAGCGATGTACCGGCACGCGCGATTGTCGTGGGAACACCTGCGAAAGTGATTGGTTACGTCGACGATTCTCCGACTACGCCTGACGGGGCGGGAATGCCAAGATAGAACAGGCGCTTCATTTCCCGGCGTCCCCGCGTAACGGCGTCCATGACGACACCGCAGACAAGGGCCAGCGCCGCGATAAGCGCCRGTCCCGTCGAAAGCAGTGCGGTTGGCAGTCTCGGCACTTCGTGCGTCGTCAGGTATGTGCCGAGCAGGGGAAGGGCGATGGCGACACCCGCTGCGAAGGCGACCAACGCTATCGTCCCGAAGAACTGCATGGGTCTCTCAGCGATGAAGAGGCGGAGGATCATTCGGAGGATCCGGTATCCATCCCTATAAGTGGATAGTTTGCTCTCGGAGCCCTCGGGCCGCGATGCATACGGCG
>NZ_JBFUJE010000453.1:0-3213 GCF_056401535.1 Luteibacter sp. P4_E6
CCTTTCGCCGATGAATCGGCTCCTACAGGGCGCTGTGGCCTTAGTTGCCGTTGCTGCTTTTCTTCTTCTTCGGGCTCGGCGCGGGGTCGGCCGCACCGTCGGAGGAGCTTGCATCACGCATGGCGCGTGCCGCGGCCTCGGCCAGGGCCGCCTGCTTCTTGGCGGCGTTGGCGACCTTGGCCTGGGCGGCGGCGACCTGGCGGGCCTTGTCGCCCTCGGCCTTGGCCTGATCCAGGGCCTGGGAGTACTCCACGCCCTGCTGCTGCAGGCGGGCGGCCTCTTCCTGAATCATCTGGTTCTGGGCGCGCTGCTGCTCGAGCTGGCGGCGGGCCATCTCGGCGTCGAGGCGGCTGGCCTCGAGCAGGATGGAATCGTGCTCGCGATCCAGCTGGGCCGATTTGCTCTGCGCATCCTGGAACTGGGCCATCGCCTTGGCGATGTCCACGCGGCGCTCGGCGATGTACAGGTAGTGGGCGTGCTCCTTTTCCTTGGGCTTGAACTGCGCCATCTGGTTGATCGCCTCGCGGGCCCGGGCCTGCTCCGCCTGGGCGTAGCCGCCGAGAACGGGGTCGGCCGAGAGCTGGTCCAGGCTGGAGTTCAGCCGGCGGATGTCCAGGTCGTCCGTGGCGGCCATGGCCGACCCTGCCGAGAAAACGGCAAGGACCAGGGCGGAGAGGAGGATAGTCGAGCGCTTCATCACTGGCCTCCCTGATGGTCGTTCAGCGGCTGGGTCTGGCCACCCACGGGCGGCGGAGTGTTGTCGGTCGGCTCAGGCAGGACGCTTTCGGTTTCCTGCACATTGGTCGGGATCGGCACCGTGTCGTTCGCGTGGTTGTCGATCATTTCGACGCGCATCCGCGAATTTTCCTGGCTCTTGGTCTGGTTCTGGGCACGGGCGGCACCCAGCCGGGCCTTGGCCCGGGCCAGTTCACTATCCGCGCGCGACTCGTCGGCCAGCACGGCCGCCTCGTCGTATTTGCGGCTCGCCATGGCTGTTTGCGCCTGGCGGAACTTACCCTGCGCATAGTCGAGGTCGACCGGCGCATAATCGGCTGCACCTGCGTCACGCGCCGCCTGTAGCTGAGCTAGTGCCTGATTCATGGCACCATCCGGCGGCGGAGCGCTGGCGCAGCCAGCGAGAGTAGCAATCGCCAGGCCAAGGGAGGCCAGGGCGAGGAGCCGGCGGCCCTTGGAAAGGGCTTTCGACGGCAAGATGTGCACCATCACTCGTTATCCTCTTACAGGTTTGCGAGATATTGTCGATATATGAAGGTCTAGGGAGACCTCGTCTCGATTGTAATGCGAACGCCCGGGGGTTTAGGTGGATATCGGTTATTTCCTGAAGCTAATGGTGGACAAGGGCGCGTCGGACATGTTCCTGACGACCGGTGCCCCTGTGAACATCAAGGTGGAAGGCAAGCTCTACCCGTTAGGAAACACAGGCCTGCCCAGCGGCATGGTCAAGAAAATCGCCTATTCGCTCATGGACGAGGGCCAGGTGCCCCAGTTCGAGCGCGATCTCGAGCTCAACATGGCCCTGGCCGTGAAAGAGGCGGGGCGCTTCCGCATCAACGTCTTCAAGCAGCGCGGCGAGATCGGCATGGTCATCCGTGCCATCAAGAGCGAGATTCCGTCGCTTGAAGAACTGCGCCTGCCCACGATCTTCCGTGACCTGATCATGGAGCCGCGCGGGCTGATCCTCTGCGTCGGTGCCACGGGGTCGGGCAAGTCGACCACGCTGGCCGCCATGCTGGACCACCGCAACAACAACAGCTCGGGCCATATCCTCACCATCGAGGATCCCATCGAGTACCTGCACCGCCACAAGCGCTCGATCATCAACCAGCGTGAAGTGGGCCTGGACACGCACAGCTACCACGAGGCGTTGAAGAACGCGATGCGTGAGGCGCCGGACGTGATCATGATCGGCGAGATCCGCGACACGGAGACCATGGAGGCCGCCATCGCCTTCTCGGAAACCGGTCACCTGTGCCTGGCCACCCTGCATTCGAACAATGCGGACCAGACGCTCGAGCGCATCCTGAACTTCTTCCAGGAGGCCTCGCACAAGAACGTGCTGATGAACCTCGCCCTGAACCTGCGTGCGGTGATCAGCCAGCGTCTGGTGATCGRCAAGGACGGCCGCCGCATGCCGGCGACCGAGGTGCTGCTGAACACCCCGCTGATCCGCGACATGATCCGCCGCGGCCAGATCCACGAGGTGAAGGACGCCATGGACCGCAGCCTGCAGGAAGGCATGCAGACCTTCGACCAGTCGCTCTACCGGCTGTTCAAGGACGGCCACATCACGCTCGAAGAAACCCTGAACAAGGCCGACTCGCGCGATGGCCTGGCCCTGAAGATCCGCCTGTCCGAGGGTTCGTCGAGCAACGAGTTTGCATCGAGCGATCCGTACGGTATCGGGGTTTAAGGGCTCTTCTGTGTAGGAGCCGATTCATCGGCGATGGGTGCTCGCGGCAACGATGACTGCCGCCACATCTGGCCCGCTGCCGCGGGATCGCCGATGAATCGGCTCCTACATCACCTGCCCCGCCTTACTGGGCGTCCGGCTGCGCCTCGGGCGCGGCCTGCTGGAACGCTTCCAGCGCCTGGCATGCCTCGACCACCCGGCGGATCGTCGGGTAGGGCGCCAGGTCCACGCCCCAACGCACCGAGTTGTAGAACTGCGGCACCAGGCAGCAATCGGCCAGGGTCGGCGTGTCCCCGAAACTGAAGCGTCCCGACGGCCCCTGCGCCAGCAACGCCTCGATGCCATCGAAGCCCTGCTTGATCCAGCGCCGCGACCACGCCTCCTTGACCGGCTGGTCCGCACCGAACTCCGCCTCAATGGCTCTGAGGACGCGCAGGTTCCCCAGCGGGTGGATATCCGTGCCCACGGCCTGCATCAGCTCCCGGACACGCGCCCTGCCCAGCGCGTCGCCCGGCATGAGCGGAACCTCGGGGCGGGTCTCGTCCAGATATTCCAGGATGGCCATGGACTGGCGGATCGTGCGGTCGCCATCGAGCAGGGTCGGCAACTGGGCCTGGGGGGAAATTTCGCGGTAGGCGGGCTTGAGGTGTTCACCGCCTTCGTTGATCAAGTGCACCGGACGGGCCTCGTACGGCAGGCCCTTAAGGTTCAGGGCGATCCGGACACGGTAGGCAGCGCTGGAGCGCCAGTAGGTATAGAGGACGATGGCCATGGGGCTTCCT
>NZ_JBFUJE010000454.1:0-3210 GCF_056401535.1 Luteibacter sp. P4_E6
ACCCTATACTCCCTTAGCAGGGGAGCCCCTTCGGCCACTCGGGCAACTCTCCGTGAACGTTCGTCGTTGAGGAACGTGCCTTAACGAGCGGGCAAGGATACTGTTCCTTGCTTCAGCCGTAAAGAGCTTTACTGGTCCTGGTCGTCCCCGGTGTGGCCGGCAGGATCGTTCTCGTTCTTGATGCGCTGGTAAATCTCTTCGCGGTGGACCGCGACGTTTTTCGGTGCATTGATACCGATGCGCACCTGGTTACCTTTGACACCCAGAACAGTGACGGTCACCTCGTCGCCGATCATTAGGGTTTCACCGACCCGGCGGGTCAGAATCAGCATGATTGATACTCCATAAAATCAGGTATTGGCTTCCCCACCAACGACAACTCACCCCGAGTGCTTGCCGTCAATGGTTGACGTTTCGACCATCGAAGGYCGAGCTGCCTTCCCCGGCTCTAGTTGTGTGTGTCGCTGACCAGCTGTCCTGCCATTTCGATCCAGCGGATCGATGCCGAACAGTGCATTCGGCATTCGGATCATACTAGCCGAGCCAAACCAGCGGGCGCAACGCACGGAGCCATAAAACGCATGGCGGAGAGCCTTTACGGCACGCCGCCGTTCACGCTGGCCGGTTTCGTTCAGTGCAACCGGGCCTCGATCCAGCCTGGGATGCCCGCAAGGATCTGCGGAAGCGCCGGCGAGTCCACGCCGCCGCCCTGCGCCATGTCTGGACGTCCGCCGCCCTTGCCGTCGATTCGTGAGGCCACTTCGGCCACCAGATCACCCGCCTTTACGCGACCAAGCGCCGCACCGCCTACGCCCGCGACCAGCGAAACGCGGCCGTCCAGCGCGCCTGCGAGGATGATGGCGCAATCGCCGAGCTGTTGCTTGAGGACATCGACGCTGTCGCGCAGCGACTTGGCGTCGAGACCTTCAAGACGCGCAGCCACGACTCTGATACCGGCAACGTCGACGGCTGAGGTCGCAAGATCCGCCGATGCTGAACTGGCGGCCTTCGCCTTGAACGATTCGATCTCGCGCTCGAGCTTTTTCTGCTTGTCGAACATCTGGCGAAGCTTCTCGACGACATCGTCGCCGGTCGCTGCGAGCAGGCCGGACACTTCGCCCAGGACGCGCTCTTCCTCAGCGACCCGCGCGAGCGCACCCGCACCCGTGACCGCCTCGATACGGCGCACGCCGGCGGCGACGCCGGACTCCGAGACGATCTTGAACAGGCCGATATCACCCGTGCGCGACACATGCGTGCCGCCGCACAGTTCGGTGGAGAAATCACCCATCTTCAGCACGCGAACCTCGGCGCCGTACTTCTCGCCAAAGAGCGCCATCGCACCGAACTCGATCGCTTCGTCGTAGCCCATGTTATGGACTTCGGCCTGGTCGTTATGACGGACCTCGTCGTTGACCATGCGCTCGATCAGTGCGAGCTCTTCCGCCGTGACCGGCTTGAAGTGCGAGAAGTCGAAGCGCAGGCGCTCAGGCGCCACCAGCGAGCCCTTCTGCGACACATGATCGCCCAGCACCGTGCGCAGCGCGGCGTGCAGCAGATGCGTCGCGGAGTGATTGAGAACCGTGGCCTGGCGCTGTGACGCGTCCACCGATGCACCCACCACATCGCCCTTGGCGAGCGGCGCCGAACCCTGCCAGCTGCCGAAGTGCGCGAAGAACGCACCGCCGACCTTCTGGGTGTCCTGCACCGCGAGGGCGCCCGACGGATTGCGAATCATGCCGGTGTCACCCACCTGGCCACCAGACTCCGCGTAGAACGGCGTACGGTCGAGCAGGAGGAAGGCCTCCTCGCCATCGGCGAGCCGATCGACAGCCTTGCCATCACGCACGATGGCGACCACCTTCGCGTCGGTCAGTTCGAGCGAGTCGTAACCGGTGAAGAGGGTCGGCGACACGGCGCTTGCGACATCAGCCGGCAACTGGGCCTTGCTGCCGAAGTTGCTGGCTGCACGGGCACGCGCGCGCTGCTCGCTCATGGACTGCTCGAAGCCGTCCATATCCACACTCATGCCGCGTTCGCGGGCGATGTCGGCCGTGAGGTCGACCGGGAAACCATAGGTGTCGTACAGACGGAACGCGTCGGCACCCGGAATGATCTGGCCCGACTTCGCCGCGACGTCGTCGAACAGGCGCATGCCGTGCTCGAGCGTCTCGCCGAAACGCTCTTCCTCGGTTTTCAGCGCCTGCTCCACGAAGCTTTGCTTCTTCGCGATTTCCGGATAGGCATCGCCCATCTCGGCGACCAGCGGCGCGACCATCTTCCAGAAGAAGTCGCCGCGCACGCCGAGCATCCAGCCATGGCGCAGCGCGCGACGGATGATGCGACGGAGCACATACCCACGCCCCTCGTTCGACGGCAGCACGCCATCGACGATGAGAAACGAACAGGCACGAATGTGATCGGCGATGACGCGCAGCGACTTGTTCGCCATATCCGCCGTGCCGGTCAGCCGCGAGGCCTCAGCAATGAGGTGGGCGAACAGGTCGATCTCGTAGTTGGAATGCACGTGCTGGAGCACGGCAGCCAGGCGCTCAAGGCCCATGCCGGTGTCGACGCAAGGCGCCGGAAGCGGCGACAGCGTGCCGTCCGGAGCGCGGTCGAACTGCATGAACACCAGGTTCCAGATCTCGATGTAGCGATCACCATCTTCGTCGGGCGAACCCGGCGGACCGCCCGCCACGTCGGGACCATGATCGAAGAAGATCTCCGTGCACGGGCCGCAGGGGCCGGTATCGGCCATCTGCCAGAAGTTGTCGGAAGCGAACGGCGCGCCCTTGTTGTCGCCGATGCGGACGATACGGTCCGCCGGGACGCCGACCTCCTTGTTCCAGATGTCGAAGGCTTCGTCGTCCGTGTGATACACGGTCACCCACAGGCGCTCGGCCGGCAGTTTGTAAACCCCGGTGAGCAGTTCCCAGGCGTAACGGATGGCATCGCGCTTGAAATAGTCGCCGAACGACCAGTTGCCCAGCATCTCGAAGAAGGTGTGATGGCGGGCGGTGTAGCCCACGGCATCGAGGTCGTTGTGCTTGCCGCCCGCGCGCAGGCAGCGCTGGACGTCGGCCGCACGAACGTAACCCGGCTTTTCGCTGCCGAGGAAGACGTTCTTGAAGGGGACCATGCCCGAGTTGGTAAACAACAGGGTGGGATCGTTCGACGGCACCAGCGATGCCGACGGCACGATGGTGT
>NZ_JBFUJE010000455.1:0-3209 GCF_056401535.1 Luteibacter sp. P4_E6
GGCCGTAGCCAGCCTGACGGCCATGGTCGCCGCCCTTCCCTCGATGGCAACCGAACCGACCCCATCGACTCCCCGACAAACCGACGGACCGACCGCCATGGCTCGTGCCCGGGTCGCGGCGGACGTGTTGATGAGTTCGTATGAGCCCGACAAGGCCTGGTTTCCCTCCAGTTGGTGGAATTCGGCGGTGGCTCTGCAGACTGTCGGCGACTACATGCAGCGAACAGGAGACCGTCGCTATCTCGGTCAACTGAACAATACGTTCGAGAAGGACAAGGGCGTGTTCCCGGCTGGCGTCTTGTCGGGCGATCCGCTACTGGGCAACTTCACCAGCCGGGCCATCGACGATTCCGAGTGGTGGGGCCTCACGTGGCTGCAGGCCTATGACCTGACCCACGACCCGAAGTATCTGAACATGGCGGTGACCATCGCCAACTACGTCGACGGCTACTGGGACACCAGTACCTGCGGCGGTGGCGTCTGGTGGGATGGCGAGCGTACGTACAAGAACGCCATCGTCAATGGCCTCTGGATCCGGCTCACGGCCGAGCTGCACAACCGGATCCCCGGCGACACGTTGTGGCTGGGTCGATCCCGAACGGCGTGGGCGTGGTTCCAGGGCAGCGGCATGATCAACGCGAAGGGGCTGGTCAACGACGGCCTCACCAACGCCTGCACCAACAACGGCCAGAACGTGTGGACCTACAATCAAGGTCTGGCGATCGGCGCCGGCCTCGAACTGTGGCGCGCCACCCGGGATCCGCAGGTGCTGACCTCCGTACGCCGCCTTGCCGACGCGGCCATCGGTCCTGATGCCCTGGTGACTAACGGTGTCCTGAGCGAAACCTGCGATGCCGCCGACCAGACCTGCGATGACAACGGCAAGCAGTTCAAGGGCATCTTCATGCGCTACTGGACCGAGCTTGTCGACACCACCCATGATCGGGGATACGCGGCATTCCTCAACCAGCAAGCCACCAGTCTCTGGAATGACGACCGCGACGCCGCGGGCCGACTCGGCACGCGCTGGTCCGGCGTCACCAACGACGACCACCCCAATGTGTTCGACTGGCGCACCCAGGCGAGCGCGCTAAGTGCCCTCATTGGCGATGTGCCGGGCTTTACGCCGCTTGCTTCGCTGGCAGCCACCCTGTCCCCGGCGCAACCGGTGATCATGCCGGCGGCCTCGGGTACGACGGTTATCCCTCTTACGCTCAACACCTCGGCAACGGGATTCTTTCCGCTGCTAGCGCTCGCCTCCGTCGAGGCGCCCACGGGCTGGAGCGCATCGCCACGCGCATCCCTCGTTCACTTGCAGCCGCGTGGCAACGCGATCCCGGTCAATGGCAGCATCGCATTGGACGTGAGCGTCCCCGGTTCGGCGAGTGACGGGCACCACGTGATCACGGCAAGCGTGGCGGCACCCGGCTTGCGCTTCACGACCCTGGCCGATGTGCTGGTCGCTCATACGATCGACTTCGATACTGGCACGGTCGATGAAAACCCGTGGCTGTTCGACGCTGGCGGTTCGCAGAGCAATGGTGTGCAGAATCGCTTCGCCGATGGGAACGCTCACTTTACCTATCGGTTCCCGCTTCCAGCCGACACGACCTCGGCACACGTTACCCTGACCATCGACGCCGAATTTCTGGTACAGGCCAGCTCCGACAACGAGCACTGGACGACCGTGCTGCAGGAGACTCAACCGGTCACCGACGGATCGAACAAGGCCGACCGAACCATCGACCTGACGCCCTTCCTGGGCGTCGAGGCCGACGGATCAAAGCCGGTCTACCTGAAGGTGTCGGACGCCTTCCCCAATGACGGCTGGGGCGGGCGCGTGTACCACGTGACGGCAGCGATCGCGGAGGGCGCCGCGACTCAAAGGTGATCGGCGTCGATAACCGCCTGGGTGAACGCCTGCGGTGCTTCCTCAGGCAGGTTATGACCAATGCCGCCAGTAATCAGCCTGAACTGATACTTGCCCGTGAACTGTTTGGCATACGCCTCGGGCTGAGGATGTGGCGCACCGTTGGCATCGCCTTCCAGCGTGATGGTCGGTACCGGGATCTTCGGTGCCTGGGCTAGCCGCTTTTCCAGGTTGTCGTACCTGGCCTCGCCCTTGGCGAGGTTCAGACGCCAGCGGTAGTTGTGGATCGTGATGGCGACGTGGTCCGGATTCTCCAACGCCTGTGCACTGCGCTCGTAGGTGGCATCGTCAAAGCTCCACTTTGGCGATGCCAGCTGCCAGATCAGTTTGGCGAAGTCGTGATGGTTCTGCTCGTAGCCGAGGCGACCACGCTCGGTGGTGAAGTAATACTGGTACCACCACTGGTATTCGGCCTTGGGTGGCAATGGCGTCTTGCCCGCTTCCTGGCTGCCGATCAGGTAGCCACTCACGCTCACCAGCGCTTTCACTCGCTCCGGCCACAACGCCGCGACGATATCCGCCGAGCGTGCACCCCAATCGAAACCACCAAAGACCGCGCACTTGATGTGCAGCGCGTCCATGAAGTCGATGACGTCCTGACCCAGGGCAGCAGGCTCGGCATTTCGCAGGGTGCTGGCGGAGAGAAAGCGGGTTTCGCCGTAACCGCGCGCATAGGGGATAAGCACGCGATACCCTTTCGCCGCCAGCGCCGGCGCGACCTCATCATAGCTGTGAATGTCGTAAGGCCATCCATGCAGGAGGATCACGACCGGGCCATCCGCAGGACCCAGCTCGGCATAGGCAACGTCCAGCACGCCGGCGTGGACATGCTTCAACGGGCCCAACGGGTCGGGCGATGCGGACGACGTTGTGGCTGCCTGGGCCGGCGACGGGGGCGCAGATTGCGCATGCGCACTGCTCGATGCGCCGACAAGGAGCGCCAGGGCGGTCGCGCCTGCCAGGCTCCGGCTACGGAGTTTTATGTTGCTATGCATGGACGTTTCTCAGCTCGTTGGACGTAGCTAGGAGACCAAAAAACATTGTCTCGACTGTGTCCAGCGGCGCGCTGAAACGTCTCCGAGTGTGTCGAGGCCTCATCCGGACACATTGGGATACAAAGCGCGCGCCTACGGTTCGGCCAGGATGGCGAGTGTCAGGTGCTCTAAACCCTCCGCCATGTCACAGCATCCAACGGGTTGGCTCGTCCCGCACCCCAGGAGAATTCGCCTTGCCTCGAATCCAACGGTTCACCACGTTTGCCGCTGCCGCCCTCCTGCTC
>NZ_JBFUJE010000456.1:0-3202 GCF_056401535.1 Luteibacter sp. P4_E6
TCTCCACGTAGCCCACGGCCGGGTAGCCAAGCTGGATATCGACCGACACGCGGCTACCGTCCACGCCCACGGCGCGAACCGCGGCGCTGAGCGCCTGACCGGAATGAGGGTCGATGACGCGATCGAGCAGACCGCGTACGAGGGTTTCGGTGGGCTGGGTCATGAGGAGTTTTGAGCAAAATCGAAGATCGCCCATTATGCCAGTGCGTGCCCGCTCCCGCCGGGCTTGCCCGTCAGGGCCGCCCTCTGGCGCGTTGCAGCTTGACGCCCGCAACGCGCCTCGTCAGGCTCCGGCCATACCTGACCGTATGGGGAGCCCCGCAACACATGAAGCCGCTGATCCGCGCCACCTTTGCCCTCGCCTTCGCCGCGAGCGCCCTCCCCGCCCTGGCCGCCACCGACACGCCGGTCGGCAAGTGGAAGACCATCGACGACGACACCCACCAGGTGAAGTCCATCGTGGAGATCACCGATAACGGCGGCCTGCTCCAGGGCAAGGTGCTCCAGGTACTCAAGCCCGACGACCCGAACGACATCCATCCGGTCTGCAAGAAGTGCGACGGCGAGCGCAAAGACAAGCCGATCGAAGGCATGACCATCATGTGGGGCCTGAAGAAGGACGGCGACGAATGGTCCGGCGGCCAGATCCTCGACCCGGCCAAGGGCAAGATCTACAAGGTCACGGTGAAGCTGGTCGACGGCGGCAAGAAGCTCGACGTCCACGGCTACATCGGCTTCTCGCTGATCGGCCGCAGCCAGGAATGGGTCCGGGCCGACTAAAGCAGGGCTTTTTGTGGGAGCCGATTTATCGGCGATTGGCGTCGCGGCTAAACCGCTCCGTTGGCTTTTCGCCGCTGAAGCGRCTCCCACATGTCCGTTTCGCCGCTGGAGCGGCTCCTACATTTCCTACATGCCATAATCCCCGGTCCATCARCCGACCGCGCGAATCATGGCCCGCCGCATACTCGTAACGAACGCCCTACCCTACGCCAACGGCCCGCTGCACCTGGGCCACATGCTCGGCTATATCCAGGCCGACATCTGGGCGCGTGCGCATCGCATGCAGGGCAACGAGGTGTGGTACGTCGCCGGTGAAGACGCCCACGGCACGCCGATCATGCTCGCGGCCGAGAAGGTCGGTAAGACGCCGGAGGACTACATCGCGGACATCCGCGCGGGTCACGAAGCGGACTTCACCGACTTCCACTTCAGCTACGACCAGTACCACACGACGCACTCGCCCGAGAATCGCGAACTCGCGACCTCGATCTACACGCGCCTGCGCGACGCCGGTTACATCGTCCGTCGCGACATCCAGCAGTTGTACGATCCCGAGCGCGACATGTTCCTGCCGGACCGCTACATCAAGGGCACCTGCCCGAACTGCGGCACGCCCGACCAGTACGGCGACAACTGCGAGAACTGCGGCGCCACGTATGCGCCCACCGACCTGATCAACCCTTATTCGGTGATGTCCGGCGCGACGCCGATCCTGCGCGACTCGGAGCACTACTTCTTCGAACTGGGCAAGTTCGAGCAGCTGCTGCGCGACTGGTTCGCGGGCAAGCTCACCGGTGGAAAGCCGGTCGCCAACAGCGGTGTCACCGCGAAGCTTGCCGAGTGGCTCGACGGCGGCCTGCGCGATTGGGACATCTCCCGCGATGCGCCCTACTTCGGCTTCCCGATTCCCGACGCGCCCGGCAAGTTCTTCTATGTCTGGCTCGACGCGCCGGTGGGTTATCTGGCTTCCTTCAAGGCGCTCTGCGACCGCACCGACCTGCGCTTCGACGACTTCCTCGGTCCGGACAGCACGGCCGAGATGCACCACTTCGTCGGCAAGGACATCATCAACTTCCATGGCCTGTTCTGGCCGGCGATGTTGCATGGCGCGAAGATGCGCGTGCCGACGGCACTACACGTCAATGGCTACCTGACAGTGAACGGCGCGAAGATGTCGAAGTCGCGCGGCACCTTCATCCAGGCACGCACATACCTAGCGTCAGGCCTGGATCCGGAAGCGTTGCGCTATTACTTCGCGACGATGCTCAGCGCCACGCCGGTCGATGTCGATCTCGACCTGAAGTCGTTCGAAGATCGCGTCAACTCGCACCTCGTCGGCAAGTGGGCGAACATCGCCAGCCGCACCGCCGGGTTCCTGCATACGCATTTCGCCGGCAAGCTGGCCGATCGTTTCGACGACGAAGCCCAGGCCATCTGGCTCGACCTGCTCGCTCAGTACGACGGCATCGAGACGGTTTACGACGCGGATGATTTCGCCGAAGTCTCGCGTCGCTTCGTCGCCATGTCCGATGCCGTGAACGGCTATATCGCCGCCAAGGCCCCCTGGGTCATTGCACGGGACGAGGCGCGCCGCGACGAACTGCAGCAGGTCTGCTCGTTCGCGATCAACGCCTTCCGCTTGCTGTCCGGCATGCTCAAGCCGATCCTGCCGACGACCGTCGCCGCTGCCGAGGCTTTCCTGGGCGCACCCGTCGACAGTTTCGCCGACGCCCGCCGTGAACTGCATGGCCACACCGTCAACGCCTTCACACCGCTGTTCGGCCGCCTTGATCCGAAGAAGATCGAAGCGATGGTCGATGCATCGAAGGAATCGCTGACGCCCGCCGAGCAGGCCAAGGCGAATGCGCCCGCCGCCAAGAAACCGTTCAAGTCCAAAGAAGCCACCCAGCCCATGACCGACACCGCCCCCGCCGCCGAGACGGCCGCCACCATTTCCATTGACGACTTCGCCAAGCTCGACCTGCGCATCGGCAAGGTGCTGGCCTGCGAATTCGTCGACGGCTCCGACAAGCTGCTGCGCTTCGAACTCGATGCTGGCCCGCTGGGCAAGCGCCAGATCTTCTCGGGTATCCGCGCCGCCTATGGCGAGCCCGAAAAGCTGGTCGGTCGCAACGTCGTGTTCATCGCCAACCTCGCGCCGCGCAAGATGCGCTTCGGCCTGTCCGAAGGGATGATCCTCTCGGCGGGCGATGGTGGCGCAGACCTGTTCCTGCTCGACGCCGACCAGGGCGCGGCGCCGGGCGCCACCGTTCGCTGATCCACCCTTCGGCAACGCGCCAGCCATGACGCCAACGCTCGCCGACCGGATCGACGCACTGCTCCCGCAGACCCAATGCGAGCWGTGCGGCTTCCATGGCTGCCTTCCCTACGCTGACGCCATCGCCGCGGGCGAGGCCGGCAT
>NZ_JBFUJE010000457.1:0-3199 GCF_056401535.1 Luteibacter sp. P4_E6
GCCGTGGGCTACGTGGAGAGGGCCGCCGCCGAGGCGAAAGCGGCGCTGGAAGCCGATCCGGCCATCGACGCGGCGGCTGTGTCGGTCACCTGGCGCGTCCACGCGCACAAGGTGCAGGGCCAGCTGGCGCCCCTGCCGGGCGTGAAGAACATCATTGCCGTCGCGTCGGGCAAGGGCGGCGTGGGCAAGTCCACCGTCTCGGTCAACCTCGCCCTGGCCCTCGTAGCTGAAGGCGCCACAGTGGGCATCCTCGACGCTGACATCTACGGCCCCAGCCAGCCGCGCATGCTCGGCCTGACCGGCAAGCCCAGCTCGCCGGACGGCAAGAGCATCGTGCCGATGCGTGCCCACGGCCTGCAGGCCATGTCGATCGGCGTGCTGATCGAAGAGGACACGCCGATGATCTGGCGCGGCCCCATGGTCACCCAGGCCCTGATGCAGCTGCTGACGGACACCCGCTGGGAGGAGCTCGACTACCTCATCATCGACCTGCCCCCGGGCACGGGCGACATCCAGCTGACCCTGTCACAGAAGGTGCCGGTCTCCGGCGCGATCATCGTCACGACCCCGCAGGACATCGCGTTACTCGACGCCCGCAAGGCGCTGGGCATGTTCCGCAAGGTGGAAGTGCCGGTGCTGGGTGTGGTCGAAAACATGGCTACGCACATCTGCTCGAACTGCGGCCACGAAGAGCACATCTTCGGTCAGGGCGGCGGGGCGCGCATGGCGGCAGAGGCTGGCATCCCCTACCTGGGCGACCTGCCGCTGGATATCCGCATCCGGCAGCAGTCGGACGAGGGCAAGCCCACGGTGGCGGCCATCCCCGACTCCGACCTGACGGCCCGCTACCGCGCCATTGCGCGCTCGACCGCGGCCCGGCTGTCGTTGCAGGCCCGCAACAAGGCCATTTCCTTCCCCAAGATCGTCATCCAGAACACGTAAGTAGCGTGTTCGACGGCGTTCCTATACCTTTCCGGCTCCAGCGAGGGAGATCAGTTAGTGAGCATCAAGTCCGACAAGTGGATCCGCCGCATGGCCGCGGAGCACGGCATGATCGAGCCGTTCGCGCCTGGCCAGGTCAAAGAGCGCGACGGCCAACGCCTGGTGTCCTATGGCACGTCCAGCTACGGCTACGATGTCCGCTGCGCTGCCGAGTTCAAGGTGTTCACGAACATCAACTCGACCATCGTCGATCCGAAAGCCTTCGACGAGCGCAGCTTCGTCGACGTGCATTCGGATGTCTGCATCATCCCGCCGAACTCGTTCGCACTGGCCCGCACGGTTGAGTACTTCCGTATTCCGCGCCAGGTACTGACGATCTGCCTGGGCAAAAGCACCTATGCCCGCTGCGGCATCATCGTGAACGTGACGCCGCTGGAGCCGGAGTGGGAGGGTCACGTGACCCTGGAGTTCTCCAACACCACGCCGCTGCCCGCCAAGATTTACGCCAACGAAGGCGTCGCCCAGATGCTGTTCCTCGAATCTGACGAGGAATGCGAAGTTTCTTACGCCGATCGCGGTGGCAAGTACCAGGGCCAGCGCGGCGTCACGCTTCCGAGCACCTGAACGACTCTTCACGTCGCAGACGCGCCCGACACGGGCGCGGGTTAAACTCGCCCCTTCCACGCCTTATTGAATGCACGGAGACACGCATGATCCGAGTTCCCACCCTGATGGCCCGCGCCGCCGCGGCGATTCTTCTCGCCAGCATGCTCGTGCTTGCCGGCTGCCACAGTGGCGCCTCGAAGAATGACCACATCGCCACGACGCAGGGTCAGTTCGACTACACCATTAAGGCGTACAAGAGCGGCCAGTTCATTGTCGACGGTGCCGTGCTCTCGGCCGCCGATACCGGCAGCCACTTCGCCTACCTGAAGGACCAGGGCAAGCTGCCCAAGACCGTCCTCGTGCTGCCCAGCGACGACTCGAAGATCCGTGACAACCATCTCGGCTTCATGGCTCGCATGGCGCTGGATTACAACTTCGCCGTTTACTACGACAAGAAGGGTGAGCTGGTTCGCCTGAACGCCGTTGAGTCCGAGGCTCGTCAGCTGGAAGACACGCCGAACAAGGGCGCCCTGCCTGATCGCATGGCAGGTAAGGAAGCCTCCAGCAGCCCGTATGACACGCAGAACGGTGGTGGCGGCAACGTCCAGCCGGGCGGCCAGCGCTAACCCTTAGGGGTTGCCGTTCCGCAAGAAACGAGCCCTGCTCGCGACCGCTTTCAGCGGCTCGCCGCAGGGCTCTTTCTTTGGAGCCCAGGTGACCCTGCTTTCGCTTGGTAGGAGCCGATTCATCGGCGATCCCTAACCGTGTCGCAACACCCATCGCCGATGAATCGGCTCCTACGAGAGCGCTGGCGCGAGACGTTGGCGGATGGCGTCGATCAGGCGCTCGGCTTGGCCCGCGGCATAAGGCTCCGCCTTCCCCGACCCCCAGACAGGCCCCGGCCACGCGGCGTCGCCCTCACAGCGCGCCACCACGTGGACGTGGAGCTGCCGCACGATATTGCCCAGGGCGCCGATGTTGAGCTTGTCGCAGGGCGCGACGGTCCGGAGTGCGGCGCCGGCGGCGTCGACTTCCCGCCAGAGCAGGGCGCGATCGCCCTCCGTCAGGTCCGAGACCTCGACCCTGCCTGCGAGGCGAGGGACCAGGACCAGCCACGCGAACCGGCTGTCCCGCATCAGCAGCACGCGGCAGAGCGCCAGGTCGCCGACGACAAGGGTGTCGCCAGCGAGACGGGCATCGAGTTCGAACGGTGTGCTCACGCCAGTTCGCGCGCAAAGAACGACAGGGTGCGCTCCCAGGCCAGCTTCGCGCTGGGCTCGTCGTAGCTGCCGCGCACGTCGCAGTTGAAGCCGTGATCGGCGGGGTAGACCCAGGTGTCCATCTCCGGCTTCAGCTCGCGGTGCTTTTCCACCATCTCGGGCGGGATCGAGTGGTCGCGTTCGCCAAAGTGGAAAATGACGTTCGCCCTGGCCGGCTCGGTCAGGAAGGGCAGGTTGCGCGAGCCGTAGTAGCTGGACGAGGGCAGGCCAAGGCGCAGGGCCGCCAGCGCGGCGACGGTGYCGCCCCAGCAGTAACCCACCGTGCCCACCTTGACCTTGTACTGGTCGGCGATGAGGGCAGCGGCGATACCGACATCCTGCAGGGGGCGCAGGAGGCCGAGTTCGGAGATGTATTTCACGCCCTTTTGCAT
>NZ_JBFUJE010000458.1:0-3195 GCF_056401535.1 Luteibacter sp. P4_E6
GCCCCGAAGTGGTCGCCTGGGCGCGTACGTATACAAAGATGCCGAACCGCTTCGAGCAGCAGGTCAACGAGGTGCTGCCGCTGATCGTCTACGCACACAAGGCGGCGATGCAGCACAGCGTGGCGGGTGAATTCGCACTGCTGCCCTGGGTGGAGAGTCAGTACCGTCATGTGCCGGGAGCGAAGAACCGTCCGGCTGGCATGTGGCAGATCATGCCGCAGACGGCCCAAACGCTTGGCCTGCGCGTGCAGAAGAATTACGACGAGCGCCTCGACATCACCAAGTCCACCGAGTCGGTGATGTCCATGATGCGCCGCTACTACGACGATCTTGGCGACTGGCGCCTGGTTGACGTGGCTTACAACGCGGGCGAGTTCGGCCTGAAGAAAACCATCGACAAACACGGTGGTCCGACAGCGGAAGAAGGCCTGCCTGATGTGCCCATGAAGGCTGGCACCAGGGAGCATCTGGTGAAGCTCATGGCCATCGCCTGCATCGTGCGCGATCCGGGCCGCTTCAATGTGCAACTGCCGCGCCAGGATGGCGAAGACGCGCTGCAGGTCGTGCAGGTGTCGAACCCACAATCGCTCGCGCAGGCCGCCAAACAGTCGGGCCTGTCGATGAACGACCTGCGTGACTTCAACCCGGCCTATCGCACCACGCAGGGCACGGTGTCGTCGTCACTGCTGCTGCCAAAGACAGCCGCCGACCAATACAACCTCGGGCCGGTTGCCGCCGTCGTTGAACCGCCCTCCTCGTCCATCGATAACGATGCCGTTGCCGATGCGCCTGTAGCGAAGAGCGGCAAGAACGCCAAGGGTAAGAAGCTTTCCAAGGCGGAACTGGCCAAGGCAGAGAAGGCTTCGAAGTCCAGCAAGGCCGTCGCGATCGTCTACAAGGTCAACAACGGCGAGTCGCTCTGGACGATCGCACGCCGTCACCAGGTGAGCGTCGAGCAACTGATGAAGTGGAACGACCTGCAGACGCAGGCCGTGAAACCGGGTCAGGTATTGCGTCTTACCGCGTCACGCTGAACCCATGGGCTTCCTGCATCGCAAGCGGGCTCTCATCGTTGGCATCGCCAGCCGGCGCAGCATCGCCTGGGGTATTGCCGAAGCGATGCATCGTGAAGGCGCGGAACTGGCTTTCACCTATCAGAACGAGCGCCTGAAAGATCGCGTCGACGAAGCCGCTGCGGAATTCGGCTCCAACCTCGTGCTCGAATGCGATGTCGGCATCGATGCGCACATCGACCGCGTGTTCACCGAACTCGGGCAGCACTGGGACGGCCTTGACGTCCTCGTACACTCGGTAGGATTCGCGCCGCGCGAAGCGCTACAGGGCGAGTTCCTCGACAACCTCACGCGCGAAAACTTCGCCGTGGCCCACGACATTTCCAGTTACAGTCTTGCCGCCCTGGCGAAGGCGGCGCGCCCCTTGATGAGTGGCCGCGGCGGAGCGATCCTCACGCTGAGTTATCTCGGTGCCGAGCGCGCATTGCCGAACTACAACGTCATGGGCCTGGCGAAAGCCAGCCTCGAAGCGAACGTCCGTTACCTCGCCTATAACCTCGGGCCGGAAGGTACGCGCGTGAATGCGATTTCCGCGGGACCGATCAAGACCCTTGCGGCATCCGGCGTCGGCAACTTCCGTCGCATCCTCGAGCAGGTCGACAACGTCGCGCCTTTGCGGCGTGGCGTGACGCAGGAGGAAGTCGGCAACGTTGCCGCCTTCCTGTGTTCGGATCTGGCGTCGGGCATAACCGGCGAGGTCACCTACGTCGACGCCGGCTTCAACATCGTCGGGTTGATGAACTAGCGACACCCCGCCCCTGCCCGGCAGGTTGTCGCTTACATCTCGACGACGTTCCAGCGCACGTCCGGATTCACGTCGGCTGCGTAGTCGACATCCTTGCGGTCGAAACCGAACAGCTTGATGAAGTCGTGTTTGTAACCGGCATAGTCGGTGTCGGTCCACAGGTTTTCCGTGGTGACGGTCGGCCACAAAGCCTTGCACTCGTTCTGCACGTCGTCACGCAGCTCCCAGTCGTCGAGACGCAGGCGGCCTTCGGCATCGGTCTCCGGCACCTTGCCGTCCGCACGGTAGAGACGCTCGTGGAACAGGCGGTTGATCTGCTCGATCGTGCCTTCGTGGATGCCCTTCTCCTTCATGATCTTGAAGACCATGGAAACGTAGAGCGGAATCACGGGAATGGCCGAACTGGCCTGGGTGACGACGGATTTCATGACGCCGACATAGGCGCGCAGACCCTTGTACTTCGCACCGAGTTCTTTCGCGGTGCGATCCAGATGCTGCTTCGCCTTGCCCAGCGTGCCGTCCCAGTAGATGGGCCAGGTGATCGACGTGCCGACGTAGCTGTAGGCAACCGTCGTGGCGTTATCGGCGAGCACGCCGGCTTCGGTCAGGGCCTCGATCCACAATGCCCAGTCTTCGCCGCCCATGACGGTCACCGTGTCCTGGATTTCCTGGTCCGTCGCCGGGTCGACCGACGCCTGGATCACGGCATCCTTATTCGTATCGACCGAGGAGGCGGTGAACGTCTCACCGATGGTCTTCAGCGCGGAACGCACGACTTCGCCCGTCTTCGGCAGCTTGCGCACGGGCGAGGCGAGCGAATAGATGACGAGGTCGATCTTGCCGCCCATGTCGGCCTTGATGATCTCGACGGCCTTTGCGCGGGTCTCATCGGAGAACGCATCGCCATTGATGGAACGGCTGTACAGCCCGGCCTGCGTCGCGAGCTTGTCGAAGGCTGCGGAGTTATACCAGCCAGCCGTACCCGTCTTGGTCTCGCTCGACGGCTTTTCGAAGAACACACCCAGGGTCGCCGCACCCTGGCCGAAAGCGGCCGTGATGCGTGACGCAAGGCCGTAGCCGGTGGACGCGCCAATCACCAGAACGCGCTTAGGGCCATCGGCGAATGCGCCGCTGGCCTTGGTAATGGCGATCTGCTCTTCCACATTCTTCTCGCAGCCGACCGGATGGGCGGTGGTGCAGATGAAGCCACGAACCTTCGGGGTAATGATCACGGGTTGTCCCTTTGACGCAGTAAGGCGCCCATTGTAATCGCGCCGGCGCACCATGCGCTTCCGCACGGACGGCAAGCAAAAAAAAAGGCCCCTCAGCGAGGGGCCCTTCGACGAAGCGCTGGACGCTTCCCAGGCTTACATGCGG
>NZ_JBFUJE010000459.1:0-3192 GCF_056401535.1 Luteibacter sp. P4_E6
GGATATGCTCGGCGTCGAAACTTCCCCCATGCCTATCAAGTTCTTTGCTGCAATAGCAGCAACGGCGTTTCTGATGGTGATAAAAGTGGAACTTAACCTCACGCCTGAAGGTGTTGATCAGATGTGCATCTGAATCAGGACGACCGGTCCAGAGGTTCGCATCTTCGGCTCCCCGCCGTTGAAGATGCTCGTGCTGCTGTGTATCCAATCCCGGAATAGAGGTCGGGGTAGGGGCCCGGGAACGGAAACTATTCATCGCCGCTCTCACTGAGTGTTAGCAACTCCAGCCCACGTTCAATCAGCTCGAGATCTTTGCCTGCGTGATCGTCTCGGTGTGAATGGCTGTAGAGTCGTCGAAGTCGCTCAAGTTCGGCGATCGCTAAGAGGTTGGTGTCGTAGTCGCCGGTCGTCCCCGCTGTAACGGTGGAGAGAATCAGATTCGCGAGATGAGCGCTCCCGGCGACAGGAGTATTGAATACATCCAGAAGCGCACCCTCAACTGAAGGTCGACGTGGCGATGGCGTGTTCTCATCGACATCTTCGCTCATATGAAGAACTTCGACTCCCCGATGCTGCGCGCTCTGGACTATCAGAGGAGAGTGTGTCGCGATGAGCACGTGGCAATCGCGATGCGGGGAAAGCGCCATGAGTAAATGTTCGAGGTAGCTCTGTTGCCATCGGGGATGGAGACTGAGCTCGGGTTCATCGATGACGACGAGCGTACTGTCCTTTAGGGTGGCGGCCAGCCCAATAATGGAGCAAAGCATCTGCTGTTGGCCCGAGCTCGCCATCGCAACGTCGAAGCGGTGCTCCCCTATCGTCGAAATCTCGCAGGAGGCAAGCTCGAGAAGGTTCAATCGACGAAGGAGTGAGAGCGCCTGGAGCAAGGCGAAGTCCAGTGACTTTTGGTCGGTTCCGTTCAGGTCTAGACGAAACTTTCCGCGCTCCAAGTATGGAGCCACAACTTCAAATGCAGTACTGACGAGCTCTGCGAGGTCATCTAGGTTCGTCTGATTCAACTGCCTTCGCAGCTGAGCCTTGAAGATATGATGACTTGGCCAATATCCCGCGGCGGCCTCCTCAAGATAGCGGCGTATGCGAGTCCTCTGGTCTCCGGTCATTCCAGTCAAAAACCTGAAGTCCTTCTTAGGGACGTAGGTAAGAAGAAGACTGTCTCGCAGATCCAGGCCTCGCATGACTTCGAAAATTGCGTGTACGCTTTTCGACCGCTCGCTCAGGCGATAGATTGCCTGTTCGATAATCTGCTTCGTAAGGCCTTTTCCGACAAAGCGTGTCTGACTGTGTAGGCCGATACAGTAATAGGCGAACCGATCTTCAGCGTCATCTCCGTAAATGTCCGCGAGCGACGTGCTGTCGGCCAGGGGGCGGGGAAATCGGCTGAAAGGGCTGAACGTTTGACTAATGGTCCTCGACGGCCGGTCACTCAGCTGAGATGCGTTGGGACTGTAGTAGTAGTCGCCAGTGTTTCGAGTAAATTGACGCATGATCGCTGCGAGTGATTCGGTCTTTCCCGATCCGTTCGCCCCAGTTAGAAGATGGAGAGTGTTGCTGCGGATTCTGCTGCGAGGAAGGTCGCGGTGACCGGATGGTGTCCATAGCGAACGTATTTCCATGTGGGAGCTTTCCGAGTCAATCAGCGAAGCACGTTAGCGAGGAGCAGGACAAGAATCCACGAACATAGGAAGACAGCCGCCATTCTCATCGGGGTCCGGCTCGGAGAAAACCTTTGCATTATTAGCCAGTCTTCGATCCTCTTGAAGGAGCATCTTTGCGTGGCGGTCGTCGTGGATCCGTTGCTGGCGAGGTGCTCACGAACGACAGAGGCAGAATCGTYGTGACTGAAGAGGGTGATTACATTGGTGACGCCAGATGCCCTCAAAGCTTCCAGGTAAGCCTCCTCGGCTTGCTCCGTTGCAGCTTCCCAGCGCACCTGCCAGAACTTGGCACCCGCCGACATCTGAAGTTGAAACAGAGATAGTACTGCGCCTATCAACGCGACAACGATGACGCCTAAGAATTCGGGAGAGGCTCCCTCTTTAAGAGCGGCAGCTACAAGTGCGCCTTGTGCAATTAGGACGAAATTATTTCGTGACGACAGCTGCGATATTTCGAAGTTTCTAGTCTCGAGAGCACAAGCCAGGACCTTCTCGAGGCGATCAACTTCACTTACGGTCGGAGCGTGGAGTATAGCTGTGGGTGCCAGAGTGATCATGTTTGGTCCTGCCATGAGGTTGGAGGGCGCCAAGCGGCCCGTCAGTGGCGCATGCCGCGCCATACCCAGATATATTTCGGCAGGAGGTTAAAAAAAGTTAGGTCAGGAAGCCATCGCGACGCGCGATTTGCCGGAACAGCGTATATCCGTTGCGATATCGTCACTTGTCTGTGCCAGACCCCGTGATGTGCGACGGTGTGTAGCCGCTGACTAGGCAGTGGTTTTTTGAGACACAACTGCCCCGACATCCCGGCTGCTCTTTAGGCGTTGGACTAGAAGAGCGTGGCCGAATCGGTAACCAGGAATTGTCATAGCCACGACATGGACTTTGCGTTCTGCGTCGCCTGGGGTAGGGCGCTCCGAGAAGGTGCCGTGTGCACCTAGGTGACCGGGCCCCCGGCACCCATGCGGCGAGTTGCTCTTCGAGCTCAAGGGCGAGCTGGTGCGCATCCAATGCCTTGGTCTTTGTGAGTTTGCTATCCAGTAACTTGACGTACCTTCGGAACTATTTCCGCCTGCCTAGAAGCTCTGAACGTCCGATGTCGGACTTCCCGACGTCCAGCTTCGGTGGGTCGGAGAATCCAGTGAAGGCATCTCCCAACGACACTTCGCCCAGCGCGTATGTTTTCTTGTTGCGTAGACCATTGATGCCTTCTTCCCAGGCCAGGAGCATGCGCTTGCCAATGTCGCTGAAAGCCGGGTGTTCCTCTATGGCGCCGCGTACTGCCGGTGCCACCTCGCAAATGGCCTGGCCGATGCCTTCGACAATCTCCAACTGCTCTTTCACCGAAATTCCGAAGGTGTTCGCAATGAATGTCTGCAAGTTCCTGCCAGGCGCCCACGTTTTCTTTCCCATGAACGAAATAGCTGGCGGATTGTGTTGGTATCCCGCATAGACGCTGGTTGTCAGCATGTCGTACACCGGTGCCAGGTGGACATCGGTTCGCGAGGTGTAGAGA
>NZ_JBFUJE010000460.1:0-3187 GCF_056401535.1 Luteibacter sp. P4_E6
TGTTCCTCATCGCCGGCGTCGCCTTCCTCGGTCTGCTGGTGACCGCGATCGGCCACACCTTCAATTACAAACGCGACTACTACATCCCCGCCGACGTCGTGGCCCGGACCGAGGCCGCCCGCACGGAAGAGCTTGCCGCCCATGTCTGATATCCAAGCCACGCCTTCCGCGGTCGTCGCGGACCAGCAGGACCTTCAGTTCTGGATGAAGGAAGACCATCACCCGGAAAACGGCACGTTGCTCGGGTTCTGGATCTACCTGATGAGCGATTGCCTCATCTTCGCCTGCCTGTTCGCCACCTACGGTGTCCTCGGCCGCAGCTACGCGGGTGGCCCTTCGGGCGCCGACCTGTTCGAGCTGCCGCTGGTGGCCGTCAACACCACGATGCTCCTGCTGTCCTCCATCACTTACGGCTTTGCCGTGCTGGAGATGCAGAAGAACCGCCGTGGCACGATGATGGCCTGGCTGATCGTCACCGGACTGTTCGGTGCGACCTTCCTCGGCATCGAGCTGTATGAATTCGCCAACCTCATCCATGAGGGCGCGGGTCCGCAGCGCAGCGCGTTCCTGTCGTCGTTCTTCACCCTTGTCGGCACCCACGGGTTGCATGTGACCTTCGGCATCGTCTGGCTGATCACGCTGTTGGTGCAGGTGGGTCGCTTCGGCCTCACCCCGGCCAACAAGCGTCGCATCATGTGCCTGTCGATGTTCTGGCACTTCCTCGACGTGGTCTGGATCGGCGTGTTCACCTTTGTCTACCTGATGGGAGTGCTGCCGTGAGCGCGCACATCGACTCGCACGACCACCACGACGACCATGGTCACGGTGAAGAGGAAGTCAGCCACAGCACCCTGAAGGGCTACATGATGGGGTTCTTCCTCGCCGTGGTGCTGACGGCGATCCCGTTCTGGCTGGTCATGGGCAAGGTCATTCCGAACCCGCAGACGCTGGCGATCGTGATCCTTACCTTTGCGGCGATCCAGATCGTGGTCCACATGATCTACTTCCTGCACATGGACACGAAGTCACAGGGTGGCTGGAACATGCTGGCGCTGATGTTCACCCTCATCCTGGTGGTCATCACGCTGACCGGTTCCATCTGGGTCATGTTCCACCTCAATTCGAACATGATGCCGGGCATGTCCCACGACATGACCGAGCAGCAGGTGAAGAACCTCCCTTGAGCGTGGGCGCGACAAACGAGCCAAGGACGCCGCGCCCTCCGCGCGGCGTCTTCGTTCTGGGCGTGCTGGCCGTACTTGGCGTACTGGTCTTTGTCGGCTTCATCGCTCTGGGCACCTGGCAGGTGCATCGCCGCGCCTGGAAACACGATCTGATCGCCCGCGTCGACACACGCGTCCATGCCCAGCCGGTCGATGCTCCCGGCCGTGGCCAGTGGCCGCAGGTCAGTGCGGCGAATGATGAATACCGCCGCGTGAAACTCACCGGTACCTTCCTGCAGGACAAGAGCGTCCGTGTCCGCGCGAGCACCGAGCTCGGCATGGGCTCGTGGTTGCTCACTCCCTTGCGCACGCCGTCGGGCGATATCGTGATCGTGAACCGCGGCTTCGTGTCGCCCACCTGGTGTGCGGGCAAGGCCGGCTGCGAGCCGGGTCCGTCCGGGTCGACGTCAGTGTCGGGGCTGTTGCGGATCAGCGAACCCAAGGGCGCCTTCCTGCAGAAGAACGATCCGGCCAGGGACAAGTGGTTCTCACGTGATGTCGCGGCGATTGCGTCGGCGAGGGGGTTGAGCGATGTCGCGCCCTACTTCGTGGATGCCGACGCGGCGTCGTCGCCGGGTCGTGACGAAGGAAATGACGGCCCGGTCGGCGGCCTGACCGTGATCGCATTCCCGGACAACCACCTGAGCTATGCCATCACCTGGTACGCGCTGGCGCTATTGACCCTGGTGGGCGCGTGGGTAGCGTGGAAGTCTGGCGGCATGGGCAGCGATCGCCGATAAATCGGCCCCTACCGAGCAGGGGGAGCTTGTTCCGCGACGGGCCGACCCGCCGGGGCATGCCGAAGGGATTTCAATTTTTCGGCCCCGGAACGTCTTAAGGGTATGCATCCGCATTACCCCGATCCCACCTCACTCCCCGACGCCAAGCTTGGCTGGGCTTCCGCCCGGCCCGCACGAGGCGCACTGGCCCTCCTTGTCGATCACGCCCGCCGGCGTGCCGCCTTGCGGCGGCAGGGAGCGGTTCGGGAACGCCGGCTGCCTTACCTGCTGCGCACGGTGATGGCCTTCCGTCGTCAGGCCGCCTGGCTCGGGCTGGTCGGGGGATCGCGGGCYATGCGCGACGCGGCCGAATTGAACCCCCGGGTCTACGAGCGCTGGCAGACCCATTACATCTCGCGCAAGTTCGACATGGTGATGCGCGCGCGGGTGATCGACGCCCATTACCGCTTCGTCGCGCGCGAGTTTCCGGAGCGCCTGCGGAATCGACTGCTCAAGGGTCATGACGTCCGTCTTGCCACGCTTCCCCTCGGCGGTGGTGAGATCGCGTATCTCCACGCGCGCACGCCGGAGAACGAATCCACCGGCGAGCTGGGGCTTTACCTGCTCAACGCGGACAAGGAAGTGATCTCCTCCTGCGCGATCACCTTCGCCGGTACGGAAGGCGTGCTGGTGGGGGCGATGCGTGGCTCGTGGGCTTACCTCGGCCGCGGGGCCATCGCGCGCTTCAGTCGCGCCACGGGCGGGTTGCGTCCACGCGACCTGCTGCTGGCCGTGGTTCGCGCGCTGGCCACGTACTACGGCATCGATAGGGTCCGGGGCGTATCGCGCAGTGCTCATCCGCTCGATCGTCGTGCCGGGGTGACCACCGCGTCGTACGACCGGTTCTGGCGGCGTCACGGTGGCGTTGCCGGCGAAGGTGGCTGCTACGAAATTCCCTGCCTGGCGGTATCCAGCGGCCGCGCGGAGCGCGACGCCTTCCGGCGCGAGGCGTGCGAAGTCACCCTGAAGTCGTTCGCGCGCGCGGCGGCCTAGAAGTTGTAAGTGCCGGTGAGCAGCACGACACGGCCTTGCCGTATCGGGACGAAGGTTTCGTCGAAGTTCACGGCGTACAGCGTGCGGGCAAAGAGGTTTTTCACCCCCAGGGTCACTCGCCAGTTTTCGCCGTAACGCGACACATTGGTCTCGACGCTGGCCTGTCCGGGAATGCCGAAGTACTGCCCGTCG
>NZ_JBFUJE010000461.1:0-3176 GCF_056401535.1 Luteibacter sp. P4_E6
GCCCTTCCCCGTGGCCACCATCGCCAGCGCGACCTGTTCGAGATTTTCGATGCTCATGACAACTCCGTAATGGGTGTAGTGGTATGCCCCTCGTCGAGGGGCTAAGCGAGGACAAAAACCGGCGGAGTATAAGGGACTACTCCGCGAAAGCCGTTGTGCGGCGCGATTAAGTGGTCTGGTAGCCCGGCAGCTTGCATTGGTCGAGAATCGCCGCCTTTTTCGCGGGATCTTCCGGCAGGTTGAAGCCGGTCACGTAGTAGGTCTGCACCGGTTCGGCCGTGCCGTTCTGGGAGCCCTTCACGTAGGAAAGCTGCTTGACGATGCTCACGCCGACCTGGCCCAGGTCGCCTGCGGGCACGACCTTGGAGATGGTGGCGTTCTGGGTGCGGCCGTCGGAGCCGATCATGTAGGTCACCGCGACGCAGGTGGGCTGGTCGAGGTTCTTGCCGGTATTGGGGACATCGGGGTTGACTGACTTGTTGGTCAGGTACCAGTAACCGGTTAGGCGTTCCGGAGCGACGCGGCGGACGTTCTGCGCCTCGGCAGCGCCGGCGACGAGCAGAAGAGCGGTGGCGGCAATGGCGCCGGTACGGAGCTTGAGTCGGATCATGACGCCCTCGGTGATGTGCCAGGACCTCAAGTTTAACCCTGCGCACGCATGCGATGCGTGTGAAATCGTGCGGTGGCGCTCTGTGTGGGAGCCGATTCATCGGCGATGGGGGCCTGCCCCACCCCGGTTTTCGCCGCTGAAGCGGCTCCCACATGTGTTTATAGGTCGCGCAGGCTGTCGGCGATGCCGTCGTCGCCGACGACCAACAGCTTCAGCGTGTTGGTACCACCGCCACGACCGATGTGGTCACCGTGGGTCAGGATGACGCGGTCGCCCTTGGCCAGCTTGCCCAGCGCGAACAGGTGCTGGAGCGCGGCGCGGGCGGTGTGTGCCGGATCGAGATTGCTCTGCTCGAAGTCCACTGGCTGCACGTCGCGCAGCATGAGCATGCGGCGGCGAGCCATGTCCGACGGGGACAGCGCGTAGATGGGCACGGCGAAGCGGTAGCGCGACAGCCACTGGGCGGTGGCGCCCGACTCGGTCAGTGCGACGATAGCGCGCACACCCACCTGGGCGGCGAGCAGCATGGCGGCGAGGGCGATGGCCTGGTCGCTGCGGTCCAGCGAGTGGGTATCCGGGCGGAGGTCGTCACGCGGTTCGAACTGGCGCTCGGCACCCAGGCAGATGCGGCGCATGGCAGCGACGGCCTTGTCCGGATGCGCACCCGCGGCGCTCTCTTCCGAGAGCATGACGGCATCGGTCCCGTCGATGACCGCGTTGGCCACGTCGAGCACTTCGGCGCGCGTCGGGATCGGCGCACGCACCATCGACTGCAGCATCTGCGTCGCGGTGATCACCGAGCGGTTGCGCTGCACGGATTCGCGAATGATCTTCTTCTGCAGACCCGGCAGTTCGGCGTCGCCGATTTCCACGCCGAGGTCACCGCGGGCGACCATCACCACGTCGGACGCGTCGATGATTTCGCCGAGCACGGGGATGGCATCGGCACGCTCGATCTTGGAGACGATGGCGGCGTCACCGCCGGCCTCGCGCATCAGGCGGCGGGCTTCATGAAGGTCGTCGGCGCAGCGCACGAAGGAGACCGCGAGGAAGTCCGCGCCCATCTCGGCGGCCAGCTTGATGTCGTTGCGATCCTTGTCGGACAAGGCGCTGACGCTGAGGCCGCCGCCCTGGCGGTTGAGGCCCTTGCGTGCCGACAGGCGACCGCCGATGACCACACGGGTGCGGATTTCGCTGCCGGAGATCTCGATGACCGAGAGCGCGATCAGGCCGTCGTCGAGCAACAGCACGTCGCCGGCGACCACGTCCTTGGGCAGGTCGTAGTRGCTCACGCCCACGCGGCTCTGCGTGCCAGCCGGTGCGTCCGGACGGCAGTCGAGCACGAAGCTGTCACCGGCCATGAGGTCGATCGGGCCGTCGGCGAACTTCTCGATGCGGATCTTCGGGCCCTGCAGGTCGGCCAGGATGCCGACCTCGCGACCGACCTTTTCCGCCGCCGCGCGCACGGCGGCGGCGCGGGCACGGTGGTCGTCCGGGGTGCCATGCGAGAGGTTCAGGCGGACGATGTCCACGCCCTCTTCAAGGATTTTCTCGAGCATGCCCGGCGCGTCCGTGGCGGGTCCGAGGGTGGCGACGATCTTGGTGCGGCGAACCTGGATATCGGTCATTTTTTTAGTCCAGCGTGTGGTTGAGCAGGTCGGCGAGACGCTTGCCTGCAAGGCGCAGGCGGGTCTCGGCGACCGGAAGGTATTTGGCAACGTAGGCGTCGTCGACCGTGTGGTTGCCCGGATAGAAGCCGTTCGTGGCGACGATCTGGCAGGACTCTTCGGCCCACTGGGCGTACGGGTTGTCCAGCGGAGGAATGGGCTTCGGGAGGGTCACCGGGCCTTCGGCGGCGAGGCGGTCGGTATAGGCCGGCCACTGCAGGTCGCGGGTGTAAAGCATGCTGGAGTCCCAGACCTTGTGCAGGTTGGAGCCCTTGCCGTCGAACTGCACCTGGTAGTCGTTACCGCCCTTGTCGTCGCGGTTGCCGGCGTGCAGCGGCTGATGCACGTCACCCACGAAGTGGACGACGAACTTCAGCGCTTCGGCGCGCTCGGCATTGGACTTGTGGCGGTCGCCGAGGATGGCGACGTACTTCTCCAGGCCGCCGACGACACATTGGCCGTCCTTGCAATCCACCGGCGGCACGTAGACACACTTGCCGTCCAGGAAGTCCATGTAGTGCAGCTTGGCGGTGGCCTTGCCCAGTTCCTTCTGGTCCGGATCGTTACGCAGGTGGTCGGGCCAGCTGGCCACATCGGCCAGGGAATCGGAGCCGTCGGCCTTGAGCAGGCGCTCCACTTCGGCCTTGGCCGAGGGGTCGAGCTGGCGCCAGGCCAGTTCGGCGACGATGCGGTGGCCGATGTCGCCCCAGGCCTGGACGGTGGTCGCGAAGGCGGGGACGGTGAGGGCCAGTAAGGCGGCTAGCGCGCGCTTATGAGTCGTTTTCATGGAGCTGTAAACGTTTCCGGACGGGCGAACGGCCAAGTTTGCCACATCCGGACTGAGACCCGGATGACAGATCGCGGCGGCGCAGCAAGCCGGCCCCTGCGACGTTCCGTTA
>NZ_JBFUJE010000462.1:0-3161 GCF_056401535.1 Luteibacter sp. P4_E6
GCGAAGGACGGCATCGATTCGATCAAGGCCGATGCGATCTTCGACCTGATGGAGAAGTTCGCCGGCTACGGCTTCAACAAATCACACGCTGCCGCCTACGCGCTGGTGTCGTACCAGACGGCCTGGCTGAAGGCGCATTACCCCGCCGAGTTCATGGCCGCGACGATCTCGTCGGACATGGACAACACCGAGAAGGCCGTCACCTTCCTCGAAGAAACGCGCGCGATCGGCATCAAGGTGCTGCCGCCGGACGTCAATGCGTCGGACTGGATGTTCGAGGCCGTGGAACCGAAGGTCGTGCGTTACGGCCTGGGCGCGATCAAGGGCGTCGGCCAGGGCATCTGCGAGGAGATTGTCGCCGAGCGCAAGGCGAAGGGTCCCTACCGTGGGCTCGTCGATTTCTGCCAGCGCGTCGGCTCGAACAAGCTCAACAAGCGCACGATGGAAGCGCTGGTGCAGTCCGGCGCGCTCGACGGGCTAGGCGAGAACCGCGCCACGCTCATCATGCATCTGCCCGAAGCCATGCGTGCCGCCGACCAGGAGGCGAAGAACCGCGCTTCCGGCCAGGTCGACATCTTCGGCAACGCCTTCGGCGCGGCGGAAACACCGAGCATTATCGAACTGTCCGGTGCCGTTCCCGAATGGCCGCTCGAACAACTCCTGCAGGGCGAGCACGATACGCTCGGCCATTACCTTTCCGGTCATCCCACGGATCCCTGGAAGGGCGAGCTGGCGCAGTTGTCGAGCTGCCCGATCGGCGAAATTCCGCAACGTTACCAGCCACCCAAGCCACGCCGTAACGACGACGACGAGAATGCCAGCCGTTTCCGTCGCGGTCCGGAAACACCGTGGACCGTGGCCGGCATGGTGGTCGGCATGCGCAAGCGCGGCGACAGCGATGCCTTCGTGCAGATCGAAGACGCCACCGGCCTGCTGGAAACCAGCTTCTTCCGCGAAGTGTTCACTGAAGCTGCGCCGCTACTTACCCGCGGTACGCTCATCGTGGTCGAGGGCGGCCTGCGTATCGATGACTTCGCCGGCGGCTACCAGCTGCGTGCCCGCAAGGCATACGCCTTGGCGGAAGCCATGGAACATTTCGGCCGGCTGCTGACGCTGAAGCTCAATGGCATCGGCCCGGACTTCCCGCAACATCTGCGTCAGGCACTGATGAGCTATCGCGGTGGACGCACGCCGCTGATGCTTTCCGGTTACCGCAACGACATCGGACAGGCGAGCTTCGAGCTGGGCGAGGCATGGCGCGTGCGCGCCCTGCCCGACCTTATGCGCACGTTGCGCGCGTTGCCCGGTGTCCTTGGCACCGAGCTACGGCTGGTTCGTCCCGCCGACTGAGGCGCAGGATCCGATGAACGTGTGAGAGCCGATTCGAGTGTGGGAGCCGCGTGGGAGCCGTGTGGGAGCCGATTTATCGGCGATTGGCGTTGCGGCGTCTCCGCTTCGTTGGCTTTTCGCCGCTGAAGCGGCTCCCACATGTCTCTATTTGCCGCTGAAGTGGCTCCCATATTCCGTCCCGCTTACTCAGCGGGCGGCGTAACACCCAAGCGCGTACGCACGATGCGCACGTCATCGACCTGGAGCAGGGTCGACGTGTTGTTGTCCGTGCGCTGGAGACTGACGATCAACATCGAAGGCTCCGGGAAGGTCACGCCATCTACCTTGAATTCGATGTCGGCCCAGTCCCAGCCAACCGTTTGCGTGGTGGCAGCCAGGCCGCGCAACTCCTCGGACGGGCGATCGGGATGGGAAACGAGCAGCCCGACCGCGAGCTTTGCAGGGAGTGCACCCGACCCCCGCGCACGCAATTTGACGGTATACGACTTCTGCGGCGCGGGCGAGAGCGTCGATCCGGGCGTCAGGATGACACCCGTGAGGGCGACCGCGCCTTGCGGCATAGCCAGCACCTTCGAATCAGGCGTCCGGCCCAGGTACGGGGCCGGCGCGCGCTTGGGCGAGTCGAGCAGCCAACCCGCGAGGAGCTCCGGTTGGTTCGGGTCTTCGAAGTCACCGTTTGGCAGCCCCGCGCGGCACACATCCTGGCTCCAGCTGTCGGCGCAGACGACCATGCCGCGGGGTATCGACTGCCTCAGCTCCCATGCCTTGAGCTGGATGGCGAGGTTCGCCACGTGCACCGCAACGAGGCCGATCGCCCCGATGGACGCCTGTGCCGGAGCGGCCACCAGCGCGAACCCGAGCATGCTGCAACAAATCACAGACTTCTTGATCTTCATGTTGTCTCCTTGGTTGAAATGACGGACTTCCTTTCCCTGCGAATCGGCTTCGCATGCCCTCCCGTCGGAGGCAGGATTTAGCGGGTGCTTAGCGCCGTTGCACCGTCGGACTCGACCAGATACACGTCGTCGATCTGTACCGTGTCGTGGTTTCCGCCTTCGCTGGCAATCTCCAGCAAGACATGCGCCGGGGCGGCGAACGGCACGCCGTTCACGACCAACTCGACCATGCTCCATTCGCCCTGGCGAGCGACCGCCGTCGTCGAGCCGATGGGCCGTGTCTGCTTACCGTAGGCATCGCTCATGGACAGCGTCGCCCTCACCTGGTTGTCGCCATTGTGGGATCGGACGCGGAATCGCAAGGCGTAGGCGAGATCGTTCGGCGACTTTCCGAAATGGGCGTAGACGGCCTGACTGATGGTTGCTCCGGTGTAGAGCGCAGCGTAGGCATTGCCGAGTTCGTCATACCCGATGGACGGCAGGCCGGACGCGGACGTCCAGCCCTGCAGGCTGTCGAACTGATGGCTCTTTACCGGCAGGTTGCAGGCATCCGCGTCACCGCCCGGCCGGCAGGGTGGAAGGCGCGAGGGATCGGGCCCGTTGCCGGCGAGAGCCGAGCCCGCGCACGAGAGCGCGCCAAGGCCAAGGGCGAGCAGTCGGCGATGGCGCAAATGGAGTGCTTTCATGATCATTCCTTGATCGTCGGGGGGGGAACGCCATTCCAGCAAAGTTGCCGGCGCAATTGGGCGCGCCCTACAACTGACGCGCCGTTCGCTGACAAACTTCTCAGTGCATGCCCCGGCCAACGCAAGGGCTCACCTGCTCCATCCGCCGGTCGCGACGACTTTGCATTCAATCACTTAGGCAGGCACCGCCCGACCGTACCCCGGCGCACACTGACGCCCCGCGCCACCC
>NZ_JBFUJE010000463.1:0-3160 GCF_056401535.1 Luteibacter sp. P4_E6
TCGTGTCACCGGGCGCGGTCATGCCGGCAAACAAGGGGGATGTTTCGTGACATGCCTGGTCGGTCAATAAAGGTGTCACGACCGCCATCCATCCTTCTGCGAATGAACTCTCATCTTGCGGTCGACAGGCTGGTGTATACCGGCACATGGCTTCGGCCAGCGCCGCTATCAGCGCGGGAGGGTCGGGATGCGTGGCCATGGCGGCATCGAGAGCCGATTCCAGCGCGGCAAGTTTACCGAGGAGGTAGGTGGTGTCTTCCATGAGAAAAGCATGTCCTTACGTATACGCCTACAAACAGGCGTGGGCGACGATGACACGAACATCAGGTCATGTCACCTCACGCAGCACGGCGTCTACCGCTACAGGCTGTCGCGACCGAGGTTGATGATATGCACACGCTGGTTGTCTCGCCTGCACATCTGGCATTGTATGCGTCCGCAGGCCGCGCGCGATCGATCCGCGCGCATTGAAGTACAGTCGGCCCAGGGAGGGCACTTAATGATTAACGTTGTATTGGTCGACGACCACGAGCTGGTCAGGACCGGTTTCCGGATGATCCTGCAGCAACAAGCGGATTTCCGGGTCAGGGGAGAGGCGGGCACGGCGGAAGAGGGCCTGCGGCTCATCCGTACGCTCGCACCGGACATCGCACTCGTGGATGTGCACATGCCGGGCATGAGCGGCGTGGAACTCACTGAGCGAGTCGTACGCGCCAAACTGCGCACGAATATCGTGATTCTCACTATCGTCGATGACGCCCGTTTTCCGAAGCGCCTTCTCGATGCAGGCGCGCTCGGATATCTCACCAAGGGCTGCTCGTCGGACGAATTGCTCAGCGCCGTGCGTCAGGTTGCCTCCGGTCGGCGTTATCTGGCTCCGTCCGTCGCGCAGCAACTTGCCCTCGCGACGCTGGACGGCTCGGAGTCACCCTTCGACACCTTGTCCACTCGCGAGATGGAAGTCTCGATGATGCTGGTTCGCGGGATGCCGCTCACATCGATCGGTGAGCGTCTCAACCTCAGTCCCAAAACGGTATCCACGTACAAACAGCGCCTGATGGAAAAGCTGCATGTGGACCATGTCGTGGGCCTTGCTCACCTGATGACCGTGCATGGACTTCTCGACACCCACAACCATCAGGTCGGCAGTTGAGATAGTTCGCAATCGGTAACAAAAAAAACGCCGGGCAATGCCCGGCGTTTTTTTGTGAGGGAGGCCGAGGCCTCCCCGTACTTCCCTTAGTGCTCGTCGCGCGGCGTGTCGCCGTGCGGCGTTTCCTGGCGAGGACGCGTCAGGAGATCGCCTTGCGCCGGGGGCGCCCACGGCGAACCGGTGGACGGTTCATCAGCTGCCGGAGCCGGAGCCGGCTCAGCGACCGGAGCGCGGGTCGTATCCGGAGCCGGGGCCGGTGCCGGTGCCGGAGCAGCGACTGGCGTCGGTGCCGGAGCGGCAACCGGCGTCGGAGCCGCGACCGGAGCCGGGGCAGGTGCCGGAGCAGCAACCACCGGGGCTGGCGCGGGCGCCGCTACCGGTGCAACGGCAGGTGCCGGTGCATGTTGTGCTTCGGGCGCCTTGGCCTCGGTAACGACCGGGGCCGGAGCCGGAACCGGGGCTGGAGCCGGAACGATGACGGGCTTCGGCGCTTCGACCGGGGCGGCTGCCTCGGCGGGCACTTCCACGATCGGGGCTTCCGGTGCCGTTTCCGGCAGCATGCCGCGAGCCGGCGTGTCGAGCACGGACGACTGCCTGGCCGGGGTGGCGAGCGGGATGGAGGGCTCGTCTACGGCCGGTGCGACCGGGGCCGGTGCATCGACGTGGACGGGTGCGCTTTCGACAGCCTTGGTTTCGACCGGCGTGGCCGCGACTGGCGCCTCTGCGGAGACGTCTGCCGTCTTCAACGGGGCGCCCGACTCGGTCTGGCGACGTTCGGTCGTACGCGCCTGCGCCGAGTCGGCCGGAGTAGCGGGATCGACAGGATGCGCATGCGGCGCGACCGGAGCGGAGGTGCCCGGGATCGGCGGCAGCTTCGGCAGCGAGGTCAGGGTGAGTGCCGAGGGCACCGACTCGTCATCCGCGGCCGTTGACGCGACCGTTGCGACCGCAGCCGTCGCCGCGGCGGGAGCCGGACGGGTGGCTTCATTGCGTGGCGCTTCTACCGCGAAGGCGTTCTCGGCGGCAGCGGCGGTGTCGAGCATCGGCGGCACGCTGGCGCTGTCACGCGTGGTGCGAGCTGGCGTGGTCTCGACGATGTCGTCGTTGTCATTCTCGTCGTCATCGAGGTCGTCGGCGTTGCCGCCTTCGATCGAGCCGGCCTGCGTACCATCTTCCTGGCGACGACGACGGCGACCGCCGCGACGGCCACGACGACGGCGCTGGCCACCCTCGGTGTCCTTGGTTTCGGTGGACGGGGCGCCGCCATCGGCGGCGACCGAACCCTCGACCTGCGTGAGGGCTTCATCGGTAATGACCGGCGAGATGCCGTCCTCGTCCTTCAGTGGGGCATTCGGCTTCTCGGCCGGGACACGAACGGTGCCCGGCGCGGCGGTCTGCGCAGCACCCGCAACGAGTGTCGTTGCCTTTTCGATCTTCTCGACCTTGTCACCCTGCGGCTGGCGCTCGCCACGCGGCTGACGACGGCCTTCGCCGCCCTGACGGCCTTCACCCTGGACCTGCTGCTCCTGGCGGCCGCCCTGGCGACCACCCTGCTGCTGTTCCTTCGGCTGACGCGGCGCCTTCTCTTCGCCCTGGCGTGGCTCGCCCTGACGCGGCTCGTTACGGGCCTGCTTGTTGCCGCCCTTGGCCTGCTGCTGGCCCTTCGGCTGCTGCTGCGCGTTGTCCTTGCGCTCGCCACGTTCGCTGCGTTCGCCGCGCTGACGCTGTTCGTTGTTCTTGTTGCGACCTTCGTTGCCACGACGGTCATCACGGCGCGGGTTGCGCTCGTTACGTCCACCGCTGCCCTGGCGCGATTCGTCGCGACGGGCCGGCGCCGGCTCGGCGGCGGGCGCTGCCGGCTCGGAGGAGCTGAACAGGCCACCGAAGAGGCGCGAGAAGAAGCCGCCCTTCGCTGCCGGAGCGGCAACCGGGGGACGTGCCTTCGCGGCGGCGACGGGCGCGACCGGAGTCTCGTCCTCGTCGTCACGGATCGGGGCGGGGGTGGAC
>NZ_JBFUJE010000464.1:0-3154 GCF_056401535.1 Luteibacter sp. P4_E6
CGGTGTAGATGTCGCGGCTCATACGGTGTCTCCGTCGAGGAGCGCCAGGTGGCGCGGCGTATAGCGAGAACTCACGGCGTCCATGCGTTTAGCGACCCTGCGCCGGCGTGTCAGGCGCGTGCGGTGTCGGAGCGGCATCCTGGGTCTGTCGTCGGTTTTCTTCCGTGAGGGCAGCGGGCGGTGCCGCTTTCGCGATCTCGGCCCCGCTCTGTTCGATCGGCGTATTGACGGCCTTCGCCGTATCCACTTCTGCCGTGCGTTTGAGAGGGGAGGTGAGGTCGCCTTGCACGGCATACGCGCGGCTTCCGTCGTCACTCAGCAGGACGTGATCGATCTTCGTCAATCCCTGGTGTTTCGCTTCGGCGGTGACGGCGCCGGCGAGCTGGTCGCTCTGCTTGTCGGGTGTGCGGCCGACCTGCGCATCCAGCGCGTGCACAGCGGCACGCGCCTGTTCGTACATCGCGTGGTCCGGGTGCATGGGACTGTCCAGCCGTCCCGATTGCGCAGCACGCTGGATGGCGTCCTGGTGCTTGGCCTGAGCGATGGCTTCCATCGTGCGCGGGCCTGCCACGCCGTCCGCCGGCAGATGATGATCGCGCTGGAACGCTTCGACCGCGGCACGCGTGCCCGGACCGAACTTGCCGTCGGTGTGGAGTTCGCCGTGATGTCCATCGGTGTAGCCAAGTCGGGCGAGGCTGCCCTGGAGCAGGCGGACGTCTTCGCCGCTAGCGCCCTCCTTGAGTGGAGCGGCCTTGCCTGCCGCGTGCGCCGGGTGAGCAGGCTGCGGCTGGCCGACGTGGCCCTCGGCGAGGCGATGCATCACCTCGGGTGTGAGGCGTTGCTTCCAGTCCTCGAAACGGTGTTCGCGATCTTCCAGTCCGTTGTACTTGCCGTTGACGGCTTTGGTCGCCGCACGGACGTCGTCCCTGGCGCTTTCCGGCACACGGTTCTCCCAGTACCAGACGGCGATCTTCGATGCATGCTGCGGATCGGCTGCGAGCTCGGGACGCTTGACCAGGTCCAGGCCGAGCGCTTCGCCGGCGACGCGATAGTTGTCCTTGCCGGTGAGTTGTATGTAGCCACGGCCGTGGTACTTCCAGCCATCACCTGGTTCGTCGTTGCCGTTGCGGCCGCCGTACATCAGCTCGGCCAGCTGTTCGGGCTTGCCCATCAGGGCCTGCTTGCGCGCCGCGTCCAGTGTGTCGGGGCCTTCGCGCCACGCGGACTGCACGGGAATCTGCGAGATATTTCGCGTATAGCGAAAGCTCTCCTCGAGCCGGTTGAGCCCGTTGGATTCGTGAGTGACCTGGGCCATGAAGTTGGCCAGCTCCCTCGGGTTGGTGATGCCCGCCGCCGTAGCGTCGGTCAGCACCTGGGTTTCACGATCAATCGCCATGTGTAGCTCCTGGTTGACTCACTTGCGATGTTGCGTCGTGCGGTCCTTCTGACTATTTCGCCGGATGGGGGGCGAGTCTTGCCGTGAACGGGATGCGCTTATTGGGGTCGTCCATCAGAAAATATTGGCCGGCGACCACGATCTGGCCGTTGTCCTCGTGGAAGCCCTCGGGTCCCTTGTCCACCCACGACGAATAGGCCGCGTCGACGCCGGGCACGTCTGCGTCGTGGTTAGCGACGATGTTGCCCGTGACAGGCGAAAGCTCCACCACGTTCAACAGCGTCTGTGAGAGTGATGTCGCCTGGTTCGTGTCGGTCTGTACCAGCACGAAGATCGATCCGTCCATGGCGAAGCAATGCGTGGCCCGGTTCTGGTACCAATGCGGCGGCACAGGGACGGCAGTGACCCAGCGCGGTTGTTTTGCGCCGGCGTCTTTGATGTAGACGAAAGCACGTCCGTTCATGCCTTCCTTTGTGGCGTCGCCGGCGACGCACTCGCCGCCTGCGACCGGTGCGGAACCGTATGCGGTGAAGCCCTTCGGCAGCTTCGCCTTGGCAGGCAGAGGGGCGACGGTCGGCACGGGCTCGGCGCTAAGTGCGCGAAGCGGCACAGCGGCAAGCAGCGCAGCCATGACAGCCGCGAGCATGAGCTTGCTCGCGTGGTAACGGTCAATCGTCACGTGTAACTCCTGTTTGATTTTCGGGTGGCTTTGCCTCCTGCTGGCCGAACCCGCCGTCCTGGCGGGGTTGTGCAACTGCTACATCAGGGCAGCGTTACGTCAGGGAGCTTGCCCGGGTCGAAATCGGCGAAGGACACTGTGCCGAACTCCTTCGCGGTCAGGTCGACGTGCTTTTCATTGCCGGTCTCGGTATCGACAACCTTGCGCATGACTGACGAGACGAACCAGTTCTTCTTAGCACCGACGTAGGTGAAGGTGTACTCATCTGTCCAACGCTCGCGGCTGCCGCCGCCGGCGACGATCGTAAACTGGCCTGCCGCAACGTGCGTGTAACCGTACGGATCACCCGCCATGCCGCCGCAGGTTCCACAGGGGACGAGGCGACTGTTCGAGGCCACCTTCTGGAGATGGCCGGCCGAATCTCTCGCGAGGATAACGACGTCGCGCGGAGGGCCCTGCCCAAGTTTCCCGGGCCCGGCCGACGCAGGGTCGAGGACCAGTACAGCGCCTTTGCGCCCGTCACCTGCGATGTCGCCAAACTTGGAGTCGAGAATCCTGGACCCGCCGGTCGCGAAGGATGTCAGATCATCCATGTTGCTTCCCTTGGTGTGTACTACCCGGTCAGTCAATGGCCGGGCGTAAGGATTCGCGCTTTGGGCATGAAGCATGCCGGAAACGAGCAGGCCCGCAATCACCGCGAGCGCCTTGAACGGGCGCCGAGAAATCATGACGCGTCTATCTCCGTCACGGACTCGCATCGGCGGGATCGCGTGACGAGGAGGTGGCCATGACCGATTTGGCGGCCCCCAAAGCGAACGCCTTCGGGCAGACGCGCGCGAACAGAAGTGCCGAATAGGCATTGAAGCAGTAGTAGTTGGTGACAGTGAAGGTGCCTAACTCCTTGCTGATCGGTGCCCAGCAGTCCTGTGGTACACCCACCGTGCAGAAGATGAAGGGGTTGTTGCCGTAGTACGGAATCGGTTCGTAGTACTGCGCGACGGCGGCAGAGCTAAAGCCGAAGAGCACGGCGATAAATAGGAATTTCTTCATTGTTGATCCTCTTGGCAACCGAATTGCGT
>NZ_JBFUJE010000465.1:0-3128 GCF_056401535.1 Luteibacter sp. P4_E6
AGGTAGAGGCGGCCCTTCAGGTTATCGAACACGGCCACTTCGTCGGCGAGCATCAACAGCACATCGGGCGTGCCAAGTTCGTCGTGCTTGTCCCACTGGGCGAGGCGCTTTTCGATATAGCCGATGGTTTCAAAACCGAAGTAGCCGACAAGACCGCCGGTGAAGTCGGGCAGCCCCTGCAGCTTGGGCACGTCGTACTGCTTGCGCAGCACTTCGATCTCGGCGAGCGGATCCTCCAGATGACGACGCTCGATGACTTCGCCGCTCTCCTCCACTTCCAGCTCATGCCCGCGCAGGCGATACACACGCCGCGCCGGCAGGCCGATGATGGAATGGCGTCCCCACGTGGCGCCGCCCTCGACCGACTCGAAGAGGAAGGTATACGGGCCATCGGCCAGCTTCAGGTACACCGACAGCGGCGTGTCGAGGTCGGAGAAGACCTCGCGCACCAGCGGAATGCGCGTATGGCCCTGCGCGGCGTAGGCATCGAATTGTTCGCGGGAAATCATTCGGGGCGTCGAATCGGGTGGGGTGACCGGGGATTGTAGGATATCGGGACCCGGGCGGACCCTGCCCAGATACACGCAGGTCTTATGTAGGAGCCGATTCATCGGCGATAGCCAGGTTGCCGCGAACTCCATTCGCCGCTGAAGCGGCTCCCACAGGGAGCATCGCCGCTGAAGCGGCTCCTACAGAGAGCTGGGCACACACCGTGGGGGTTACGCCAGACGCTGGCGCGGCAGACCCCTCAGGTGCAGCGTAAACGCCACGCCACCCTCGATATTCCGCGCGCTGGCACTGCCCTGGTGACGCTCCGCGACCAGACGGACCACGTAGAGGCCCAGGCCCAGGTGCGGTGCGTCGCCGGGGGTGGCCTTGTCGCGCAGGCTGACCAGGGAGTCGAACAGACGCCCCTGCATGGCGGCCGGCAACGACGGACCTTCGTTGGCCAGCTCCACATCGGCACCTTCGGCCGTCGGGCTGAGCGTGATGCGTAGCCAGCCGCCCGGTGGGGTGAACGACAAGGCGTTGTCGAACAGCTTGTCCAGGGCCTGCGCGATCAGTTCCGGCGAGACATGCATCGGCACGGGCCCGGAGGGCAGCACCGCTTCGAGCGTGCGGTCGCCGGCCAGGCCGCGATAGCCGTCCGCGCAGCCACGCACGATGTCCGCGAGGTTCACGTCTTCCGCTTCGGCCGACGCGATGGCGCGCTCCATGCGGCTCGCTTCGCTCATGGCGCGAACGAGCGCCCCGAGACGAGCGACGCCGTCGCGCGCACGGGCGAGGTAAGGTTCCGCTTCCGGCGGAAGGCCGGCATGGTCGAGGTTGTCCAGCGACGACTTCACGATCGCCAGCGGCGTGTTCAGCTCATGCGACAGCTTGGACGCCAGCGTGCGCAGGTAGTCCGTATAGCCACCCACCACCTCGAACAGCCGCGCGAAGCTGCGTGCGAGGTCGCCGAGTTCGTCCGTGGCATCGATCAGCGGGAACGGGCCATCCAGACGGCCGTCGTTGTCCTGCGCGCGCTCGGCGGCGTTGCGCAGGCGACGGAGGCGGAAGGTGAGCCGCGTGGCGAACAGCAACAACACGCCGCCGGCAATCAGCAGTACGGCGAAGCTGGTCAGCAGCAGGCCGAAGAGTGCGCGGTTGGCCAGCAGCGGCACCGCGCGACTGGGCTGTTCGAGCAGCACCACGCCGTGCAGCTTGCCACCGCTTTGAATCGGCAAGGCCGCGGCGAGCACGACGCTGCCGCGCGATTCGCCGGCGCGCCATGCGGTCGCGGGTTTGCCCTGCAGCGCTTCGCGCACTTCCGGCAGATCGATCCGCGGCGCGTCTTCGGCCCAGCCGCCTTCGGGATCCAGTCGCGTTGCCAGCAAGGAGCGATAGACCAGCGAGGCGAACCAACCCGGCCGTTCGTTGGCGGGAAGGTCCGGCAGGTCGAGCTTGCCGCTCTGCGCGACCAGCCAAGCATCGGGCGAGAGCACGCGCACGCGCACGCCGTCGGGCGCCAGCCGCGCCAGCTCCTGCGAGAGCGGCGTGGAGAAGTCGATCAAGGGTCGCGTCTCGGCGGTGAGCGGCTCGCTGTCGCCATCGGACGTGATGTGCACGCCGAGGCCGAAGTGATCCAGCCGCAGTCCACGCGGCAGGCGGAATTCCGCACGGAAACCGCTGCCGTCTTCCTGCCATTGGGCGTTGATGCGGTCGGGCAGCACGCCGGCCTCGGGGTCGAGCGCGATGGCGGTCGTCGCACCCGGCGCCGCGCTGGCCATGAGATAGCGCTGCGCATCGTCCGCGCTGGCGATGGAAATGATGAGGTGGTCGGCGTTGAGCGCGAGGCGGTCGCCCGCATCCGCACGGTGGCGTTGCGTGGCGCGTACGTCGATGTAGAAGTACAGCCAGCGGTCGTCCTCGGCGAGCATCACGCGCGCGTTCTTGCCGAAGCTCTGCGCCCAGGCACTCAGCGAGGCCCAGTCGTCCGCATAGCCGTCCATCGTGATGGGGATGGGCGTGTGCTGGATGTACCAGGCGTTGCCCGCCGGCGGCAGTGGTGCATCGACCACCACCAGGCTGCGCGCCAGCGCCCGCCCCGACGCGACCAGCGCCTGTGCCTGGCCTTCGCGAAGCAGCGTTTCCATCTGCCGCACATACAGCCATCCGGCCACAGGAAGGGCCAGCGTGCAAAGCGCGACGAGGAGGAGTTTCTGGCGAAGAGTCATACGTAGAGAGGCTGTCGTAGGAGCCGATTCATCGGCGATCCCGCGGCAGCGGGCAACGGTGCCGCAAGCACCCAATCGCCGATAACTCGGCTCCTACAGAAATCAGGAGGTCCAACGATAACCGACCCCGTGCACCGTCTCGATCGCGTCGAACTCCGGCGCCAGCGCGATGAACTTCTTGCGGATACGCTTGATGTGCGAGGTGATCGTGGCATCGTCCACCACCAGCTCGGCTTCGCGCATCAGCTGGTCGCGGTTCTTCACGTGGCCCGGGAAACGCACCAGCGTGTGGACCATCCAGAACTCGGTGACGGTGAGCGGAATCTCGATGCCGTTCCACAGGATGCGCATGCGCTCGGACTCGAGCTTCAGAGGTCCGTGCTCGATCACCGTCTCGCTGGAGGCCGGGGC
>NZ_JBFUJE010000466.1:0-3127 GCF_056401535.1 Luteibacter sp. P4_E6
GTGTACGACAAACCGATGATCTTTTATCCCCTGGCCACCCTGATGCTGGCGGGCATCCGGGATGTCCTGGTCATCAATACGCCCCATGAGCAGGCCTTGTTTCAGCGGCTGCTCGGCGATGGTTCGCAGTGGGGCATCAATATCACGTACGCCGTCCAGCCCTCTCCTGATGGGCTTGCGCAGGCCTTCGTGATCGGCCGCGATTTCATCGGCGGCCAGCCCAGTTGCCTGGTGCTCGGTGACAACATCTTCTACGGCGTGGGCCTGACGGAGCGTCTCAAGCGTGCCGCCACCCGGGCCGATGGGGCCACCGTGTTCGGCTACTGGGTTCGTGACCCCGAGCGCTATGGCGTGGCGGAATTCGACGCGAACGGCCGGGTTATCGGTCTCGAAGAGAAGCCGGCAAAACCCAAGTCGAACTACGCGGTCACCGGCCTGTACTTTTATGATCAGCGTGCCTGCGATTTCGCGCGGGATCTGAAGCCCTCTCCCCGCGGGGAGCTCGAGATCCCCGACCTGAACCGTTGTTACCTCGAGGACGGCTCCCTGATGCTCGAGCAACTCGGGCGTGGATATGCCTGGCTGGATACCGGCACCCACGATTCCCTCATGGAAGCGGGCAACTATATCCAGACGATCGAGAACCGGCAGGGCCTCAAGGTGTGCTGCCTTGAAGAGATCGCCTTCAACAATAAATGGATCGATGCCGAGCAAGTTCTTGCCCTCGCAAAGCCGCTGGCAAAAACCGGCTATGGCGAATACCTTCGCAATCTTGTCGGGCACGGTCTAATTCGATGAAGGTCAGTGAAACCTCCCTCCCCGGTGTGCTCGTCATCGAGCCCAGGGTGTTTGGCGATGCAAGAGGCTTTTTCTACGAGAGCTACAACGAGAAGACGTTCCGCGATGCGGGCATCGATCGTCGCTTTGTCCAGTCCAACGTGTCCCGCTCGGCTCGCGGCGTCCTCCGCGGCCTGCACTATCAATGGCCGAATCCCCAGGGCAAGCTGGTCAATGTGCTCGAAGGCGAGGTCTACGATGTCGCGGTGGACATCCGCCGTGGCTCGCCCACCTTCGGCCAATGGGCTGCCGCCATCCTGACGGCGGATAACCATCGCCACTTCTGGATCCCGGAAGGTTTTGCCCACGGTTTCTGCGTGATCTCCGACTACGCGACGTTCTCTTACCAGTGCACCGCGCTTTACGAGGCGAGTGCCGATGCGGGTATCCGCTGGGACGATCCCGCTATCGGCATCGACTGGCCGGTGTCGGAACCCCTGCTTTCCGACAAGGATGGCAAGACACCGCTGCTCGCCGATGTGCCATCGGAGAGATTGCCGGAGTACGTTCCGTGAAGATTCTCCTGCTGGGTGCGAACGGACAGCTTGGCCAGTGCTTCCTGAGCCAGGGTGGCCTCGCGCTCCGCGGGCACGTTCTCGCGGCAAGCAGGAATGGCGAACTGGCCGATGGTCGGACCGGCGCGATGGCCGATCTTGCCGACCTCGAATCGATGGAACACGTGCTGGATGCCGAACGGCCGGACATCGTCGTGAATGCGGCCGCTTACACGGCCGTCGATCGTGCAGAAGCGGATGAAGCCATGGCGACCCGGGTCAACGGCGACGCCGTGGGCCTGATTGGACGCTGGGCGGCAGGTCGTGGCGCCCTGGTGGTGCACTACTCGACGGATTACGTGTTTGCCGGCAACGCGAAGGCTCCTTACAGGGAAGCGGATCCCGTGGGGCCGACTGGCGCCTACGGACGCAGCAAGCTTGTCGGTGAAGAGGCGCTTCGCGCATCGGGCGCAGCGCACTTCATCTTTCGCACAGCCTGGGTTTATTCATCGGTCGGGAATAATTTCCTGCGTACGATGCTGCGTCTCGGCGCCACACGCGACGAACTCAGCGTCGTCTCCGACCAACACGGTACGCCGACGGATACGTCTCTTATTGTCGAAGGATCACTGGCGGCCATCGACCGGTGGCTCACTGGTGATGCTGCCGAGCGTTCAGCACTGGAAGGTACATATCACCTGACCGCAAGCGGGAGTACCACCTGGCACGGGTTTGCACAGGCCCTGCTGCTGCGTGGCGCCAACATCGGCCTGATTCCCCGCATGCCACAGGTGTCCGCGATCTCGACCAAGGATTACCCCACGCCCGCGAAGCGTCCGGCGTACTCCGTACTCGACACCGGACGCTTCGCCCGGACGTTCGGCTACGATCTGCCTGACTGGACGCTCGGCATCGACCGCACCTTGACCGCCCTTTCCGCCTCATCGGAATAACTCCCCATGCTCATCCCCCTCATTCTCAGTGGCGGCAGCGGAACCCGGTTGTGGCCCATTTCGCGCCGCAATCTCCCCAAGCAGTTCCTGGCACTGACTGCTCCGGAAACGCTCTTCCAGCAGACCATCAGCCGCGCCGCACTCCTGCCCGATGCCGCCGCGCCCGTGGTCGTTGCAAGTGACGATCACCGGTTTCTCGCTGCCGAACAGCTGCAGGAACTGAATGTGACCGGCGCCAGCATCCTGCTCGAGCCAGTCGCACGGAACACGGCACCTGCCATTGCTGTTGGCGCGCTTCGGGCGCTAGAGAAGGCGGAGGATGCCCTGGTTCTCGTCTTGCCTGCGGACCACCTCATCGGCGACAGCGCCTCGTTTTCGGAAGCGGTCGCCAAGGCACGCCCGCTGGCGGAACAGGGCTGGTTGGTGACGTTCGGCATTCGTCCGGACCGTGCCGAAACGGGCTTCGGTTACATCCAGCGCGGCGAAGCCTTAGGAGCGGACAGCTTCAAGGTGAATCAGTTCGTCGAGAAACCCGAGCTCGCCGTCGCCGAAGGCTATGTGGCAAGCGGGCTGTACGACTGGAATTCGGGCATGTTTCTTTTCCGCGCCTCCCGCTACCTCGAAGAGCTGGGCAAATACGCCCCGGCCATGCTCGAAGCCGCTAAAACGGCCTACGAGCGCGCCAACACCGACCTCGATTTCATCCGGCTCGATTCAGACGCTTTCGCACAGGCACCGAGCGACTCGATCGACTACGCCGTCATGGAGAAAACCGCTCACGCGGCTGTCGTTCCCGTCAGCTGCGAGTGGAGCGATATCGGTTCGTGGGAAGCGCTGTGGATG
>NZ_JBFUJE010000467.1:0-3093 GCF_056401535.1 Luteibacter sp. P4_E6
GTCTTCACCGTGAGCCAGCGCGCGTAGACATCCGGCGGCACGGTTTCCTTGAGGGTCGCACCGTCCGGCGCATTGCGGACACCGATCAGGGAGGGCAGCAGTGCGAGCTTGCCGAAGAAACCGACATTGGGTTTGATGTCCACCTTGGGCGGAAGGATCAGCTCGCTGGAATGGGCGAGGGCGTCGTCGATGTCGTCCGACTTCCAGGTCATGTTCTGCGGCAGGGGTGACAGGCTCCCCAGAATCAGCAGGGTGTGCTCGCCGCGGGTCACCTTCCAGAGGCCCGGCCCGGGTTGCACGCCACTGACCGTCACGGTCTCCAGGGTGGGTACGCTGCTCGCGGGCGCTGGCGGGGGCGTCGTCTGGGCGCGAGCGCTGCCCGCGTCGGCCAGGCCAAAGAGGAAGGGCAGGGCAAGGAGGAGGCGGGTGGTCGTCATCGGCGAAGTCTAGACGAACGCGCTTACCTGTCGCCTGCCCTTGGTCGTAGCCGCTGGCCTTGCGTTCACGTCCGTTAACGCCTCCCGCCGTGATTCCGGCGTGAAGGAAATAGTGCGTCATCCTTCCATTGTGGGGGCATTCGCGAACGGATAATCTTGCCCATCCGTCGCGTCCGTAACAACTCAGGGTTGCCCACCGATTCATGGCACTGGTGATCTACGACATTCCGTTCAGTCCCGATCTCGCCGGGCTATGGCACGTGCAGATGAACGGTGTGCCGATGGAAAATTTCGAAACCCGCGTGGGTGCGATCGCCTACGCCGTGCAGCAGTCCAAGTTGCTGGGCGTCCAGAACGGCCTGCAGGTGCTGGTTTCGGTCGAAGGGGCCGATGGGATCTGGCGTGAATTCGAGTCGAACGCGAAGCGTCCGGTGAGCGGCCTCCAATAGCGCTGCACGTCACCTTGATGCGCGATGCATAGGATGGGGGCACGAGAGGAGGAACATCTCACCCATGGCGCATCGAAAGATTGGTTACTTCGACGTTGAAGGCACGTGCTATGTCGCCAAACCCGGGCGCTGGCGCGGCAAGTACGTCATTAGCGAAGACGGCGACGAGCTCGCCGAGAAACTCTGCGTCACCTTGCACGAGAACGAAGAAGACGCGTGCGCCGAAGGCATGACGCTCGGCGTGGCCGCCGCCCGCAAGCTCATGAAAGAACGAGAGGGGTTCGATCCGGGCGACGAGTAGGCAGTTAGAATGGCGGCATGACCGACCCCAATGAAGCCTTCCGCCAGGATCTCGCGAAGCTCGCCACGGCTGTGATGCCCTTTGGCAAGTTCAAGGGCCGGGCGATTGCGGACCTTCCCGGAAACTACCTCGCGTGGTTCGCGCGCGAGGGCTTTCCGCCGGGCGAACTCGGCCGACTTCTCGCGATCATGCTCGAGCTTGACCATAACGGTCTGCGTCGCCTGCTGGATCCGCTGCGCAAGGCCTCGAAGTCCGCTTAAGCGCTTCGCTGGCGAATGCATAGCGCGTGCCAGAAAGTGCCCTTTCGGGGCGCTGCAAGTTATTCCGAATGGCCGATGGTGTGATTCGTTTACACGGCGTAAGTTTTCCTTGCGTCCCTGTGAATGTCTCGTTGCGTTCTCATTCGTGGGGTCGCCTGGTCCCAGCCCCACTCCCCTAAGGCCCGGAGACTCACAATGAAAATGAAAAACATCATGGCGCCCCGGCGCCACGGCCTCGCTTTGGCCATCGCCACCGCACTCGCATGCGCTTGTGCGCAGGCAGCGGCCCAGACGCCCCCTGCGCCGGCCCCTGCCACGCCTGCCCAGACGCCTCCGCCGGCCGACCAGGCGCAGCAGAAAACCACCGAGTTGACGGCTATCACGGTCACCGGCTCGGCCCTGCCGCGCATCGACGTGGAAACGCCATCGCCGGTGACGACCATTACCGCCGCGGATATTCAGAAGAGCGGTCTGACCACCGTCTCCGACGTGGTGCGGTCGATCTCCGCCGACAACAGCGGCTCCATCCCGGCCTCGTTCACCGCGGGCTTCGCCGTGGGTGCGACAGGCGTGGCGCTGCGTGGCCTGACCGTTAACTCGACGCTTGTCCTTATTGACGGCCGTCGTGCGGCGAACTACCCGGTGACCGATGACGGCCAGCGGTCCTTCGTCGATCTCAACACCATTCCCTCGAACGCGATCGATCGTATCGAAGTGCTCAAGGATGGTGCGTCGTCGCTGTACGGTGCGGATGCCATCGCCGGCGTCGTCAACATCATCCTCAAGCCCAGCTTCAAGGGTGCCGAATTCACCGCCGATGTCGGTACGTCGGAACACGGCGGAGGGCTGACGAAGCGTGGCAYGGTGTTGTTCGGCGGCGGCGACCTGAAGAAGGACGGCTGGAATGCCTACTTCAGTGCCGAGTACCAGAAAGACAACAGCATCATGACCCGTGACCGTGGCTATCCGTACAACACCGCGGACCTGCGCCGCAGCGGCGGCAACAACCTCATCGGCGGCCAGCCCTCGCAGAATTCCGGCTCGATCTACGGCACGGTGACGCCGGGTACCCTGTTACGTCCAGGCGACGTGACCTCTGGCGTGGCCGATCCGGGTGGTCTGGCGCAGCCGCTGCAATCGTGCGGTTCGCTTGGCACCCTGGTGACGGACGATCCGGCCAACCCGGGCAGCTACTGCTCGCAGAATCGTGCGCTGTACACCGCGATCCAGCCCACCGTCGAACGGGGCGGGTTATATGGCCGCTTTACCATCAAGCTCTCGGACACTTCGCAGGCCTATATCGGCGCGAGCTATTACGAGGTGAAGACGACGTTCCCGGGCACCCCGGCGCAGATCCAGGCCAGCACGCCGAACAACACCAACGCGATCGCCTTGCCGGCAACGCTGCCGAACGGTTCGCTCAATCCGAACAACCCGTTCGCGGCGCAGGGTAGCGCGGCACTGATCAACTACTCGTTCCCCAGTGCCCTGGCCAGCGGTCAGACCGACAACCACAACCTCCGCCTCGTCGGCGGTCTCACCGGGCAGTGGGGTGAATGGAGCTACGACACGGCCCTGGTGATCAACCATGATTCGCTGGATACGCGCCTGGATGGCCTCCTCAACTACGGTGCCCTGCTTTCCGC
>NZ_JBFUJE010000468.1:0-3080 GCF_056401535.1 Luteibacter sp. P4_E6
CCAGAAAGCCCTGTGGGGCGACGCGGCGACGAAAGAGAACAACTGGGGCTACGACTGGTTGCCCAAGCTCGACGTCCCGCTGTACGACATCATCAAGGCCTTCGAGATGATGAACAACGGTGAGATGTCCGGCTACATCTGCCAGGGCTTCAATCCACTGCAGGCCTTCCCCGATCGCGGCAAGATCCGCCGCGGCCTGAGCAAGCTGAAGTTCCTTGTCACGATGGACCCGCTGGATACGGAGACGTCCCGCTTCTGGCAGGACTTCGGACCGCAGAACCCTGCAAAATCCTCCGACATCCAGACGGAAGTGTTCCAACTGCCGGTGACCTGCTTTGCGGAAGAGAGCGGCTCGCTGGTCAATTCGGCACGCTGGCTGCAATGGCACTGGAAAGCCGCCGAAGGCCCCGGTAAGGCCATGTCCGATATCTGGATCATGAGTGGCATCTTCCATCGCCTGCGCGAGATGTACCGGAAGGACGGCGGCGCCTTCCCCGATCCGATCTTGAACATGTCGTGGAAGTACACCAACCCGATCGCGCCTGATCCCGAAGAACTGGCCAAGGAGATGAATGGCCGTGCGCTCGCCGACCTCACCGATCCGGTGACAGCTGTGGTGACCAAGGCAGGCTCGCAACTGGATGCCTTTGCGCAGTTGCGCGACGATGGCACGACGGCGTCGGGTTGCTGGATCTTCGCCGGCTCGTTTACCGAGAAGGGCAACCAGATGGCCCGCCGTGACGCCACCGACCCTCGCGAGCAAGGCATCGCACCGAACTGGGCGTGGGCGTGGCCGGCCAACCGGCGCATCCTTTACAACCGCGCCAGCGCCGATCTGGACGGCAAAGCCTGGAACCCGAAGAAACCTGTTATCGAGTGGAACGGTACGCGCTGGGCCGGCATTGACGTGCCTGACTACGGTCCGACCGTGAAGCCCTCCGATGGCGTCGGACCTTTCATCATGAACGCCGAAGGTCTGGGCCGCCTGTTCGCCCTCAACCTCATGGCCGAAGGTCCGTTCCCGGAGCACTACGAGCCATTCGAGTCGCCTTCGGAAAACGTGCTGCATCCGAAGGTGCCCAACAACCCGGTGGCCCGTGTCTTCGCGGACGATCGTGCGTCGTTCGGGCACCGGCGGGACTTCCCGTATGTCGCGACGACCTACCGCCTCACCGAGCACTTCCATTTCTGGACCAAGCACGCGCTGATCAACGCGATCCTCCAACCGGAGGAATTCATCGAGATCGGCGAAGTGCTGGCGAAGGAAAAAGGCATCGCGCAGGGCGGCTGGGTGAAGGTCTCGTCCAAGCGTGGCGAAGTGATCTGCAAGGCGTATGTCACCAAGCGCATCAAGCCGRTGACGGTCGATGGCAAGTCGACGCATGTGATCGGCGTGCCCTTGCACTGGGGCTTCACCGGACAGGCCAGGAAGGGCTACGGCGCCAACACGCTGACCCCGTCGGTGGGTGACGCCAATACACAGACGCCCGAGTTCAAGGCGTTCCTGGTCAATATCGAACGCACCGCCGCTCCGGCCACCTGAGGCGAACGTCATGTCTGATCTGCAATCGCAAGACTACGTACGCCGCTCCGCCACGACGATGACGCCGCCCGCGGCGCGCAGTCATGAGGACCAGGTGGCCAAGCTCATCGACGTGAGCCGCTGCATCGGCTGCAAGGCCTGCCAGTCCGCCTGCATGGAGTGGAACGACCTGCGTCCGGAGATCGGTCACTTCGAAGGCTCCTACGAGAATCCCATGGACCTGGGGCCGAGCGTCTGGACGCTGATGAAGTTTGCCGAGTACGAGAACGAACAAGGCAACCTCGAGTGGCTGATCCGTAAGGACGGCTGCATGCACTGCGAAGATCCGGGTTGCCTGAAGGCATGCCCTGCCCCGGGCGCGATCGTCCAGTACGCCAACGGCATCGTCGACTTCATCAGCGACAAATGCATCGGCTGCGGCTATTGCGTGAAGGGGTGTCCGTTCGACATTCCCCGCATCAGCAAGACGGATCACAAGTCGTATAAGTGCACGCTGTGTTCCGATCGCGTTTCCGTGGGCCTGGAACCCGCCTGCGTAAAGGCCTGTCCCACCGGCGCGATCATGTTCGGCTCCAAGACTGACATGACGAACTGGGCCGGCGAACGCATCGAGGACCTCAAGTCACGCGGGTTCGAGAAAGCCGGGCTCTACGATCCGCCGGAAGTCGGTGGAACGCATGTCATGTACGTTCTGCATCACGCGGACAAGCCATCGCTGTATTCGGGCTTGCCCGACAAACCGCGCATCAGCCCGGTCGTCGAAGTGTGGAAGGGCATTCTCAAACCGCTGGCGGTGATCGGCATCGCGATGGCCGCCGTGGGTGCCTTCTTCCACTGGACCACCATCGGCCCGAACGAAGTCACCGATGAAGACGAGGCCGAAGCCGCCCGCGTGCTGCGTGAAAAAGAGGAGGAGTCGACATGACCCGCCCGGCGAATGCCATCACCCGCTATACCACCTTGAACCGCGTCAACCACTGGATCAACGCGGGCCTGTTCATCCTGTTGGTGCTGTCCGGCCTGTCGATGTTCCACCCGATCCTGTTCTTCCTGTCCGGGCTGTTCGGCGGAGGCCAGTGGGCACGCGCCGCCCACCCCTGGTTTGGCGTGCTTCTGGTGATCAGCTGGATCGGCATGATCATCCAGTTCTGGCGCGCAAACCTGCCTTCCAAAGACGATATCGCCTGGTCGAAAGCGATTGTCCACGTCGTCGCCAATGACGACGAGCATGTACCGCCTATCGGCCGCAACAACAGTGGCCAGAAGCTGGTGTTCTGGTCGATGACACTGCTTATCCCCGTACTGTTCGTCACCGGGTTGCTGATATGGGAAGTGTATTTCGGCGAGGCCACCTCGATCCCGGTGCAGCGCGTGGCCGTACTCATCCATAGCCTGGCCGCGATTTCCGCCATCCTTGTCTGGGTCGTCCATGTCTACGCGGCCATCTGGATCCGCGATTCCGTGCGCAGCATGACCCAGGGTTACGTCACGCCGGGCTGGGCGTGGCACCATCATCGCAAGTGGTTCTACCAGTTGG
>NZ_JBFUJE010000469.1:0-3075 GCF_056401535.1 Luteibacter sp. P4_E6
GGTGCCCACCCTCACGCAATCGGCGGCGCGTGGGCCGCTAAAAACACGCACTCGTAACGCGAGTGAACCGCCCCCCTCCAGCCTCCCCGGAATTCCGCGAAGAACTAAAAAAAAGCGACCTGGTTAGCCAGGCGGCAGCGAGGCGAGTGACAACTGTCAAAGCCGGTCGTTGACAAGCCGCCCTCCCGATCGACTTGCACAACCGACAAGCTGGATGTCACGCAACCCATCACCAGCAACGGAACCCGCCTCGTGAAGCCAGTCTCCCGCTTGCCCATCGTTACTGCGCTTGCTGCCGTCCTATGCTGTCTTGTTGCAGGTCCGGCCACCGCGCAATCGGGAGCGGGAGCGCCAGGCCGCCAGCCTGCCGCCCTGGAAGCCGACCAGTTGTTCTGGCAGACCTTCCGTAGTGGCGACTACGCGCACATCCAGGCCAGCATCGAGGCCTCCACTGCCGCTTATCTGCGCGACCCCAATGATGCCGTCAGTGCTGCCCATGTAGGTTGGTTGCACATGTGGCGCGTGGCGGAAAGGCACCGGATGCAACAGGCACCGGCGAGCATCACTGACGACATCGTTCTGGCAAGAAAGTACTTCCAGAAAGCCGTGGCACTCGCCCCCGACGATGCGCGCTACCGTGGTTTCCTCGCCAGCGCGATACTGGCCGAAGCCCAGATCGACCGCGACGCCGCGCTTCGCCAACAGGGTGCGGAAATCATGGAACAGGCTGTATCCGATTGGCCCGGTTTCAACCTGTTTACCGCGGGATTCGTGGCAAGCGGCATGCCGGCATCCAGCGATGGTTTCAAGCAGGCGCTGGAACAGCAATGGCAGAACCTCGAGGTATGCGGCCATATGAAGGTTGACCGCCACGGCAACAATATGGACCTTGTTGCGAAAAACATGGCAAAGGCCGTGGGGCAAAGCCGCGATGCTCGCGCGTGCCTCAACTCAGAAAAAGCACCGCATAACGAAGAGGGCTTCTTCCTCAACATGGGAGACATGCTCACCAAGGCTGGCGACTGGCAGACCGCACGCAAAATCTACGCTACCGCCAGGCTATCCACTGGCTACGCTCATTGGACCTATCGTGACGTACTGGAACAGCGTATCCGCGATGCGGAAGCGAACGTGGCGGTATTCAATGCGGACGCTCAACCGGGAAAGAAGTCAGCCAACCCGATGATGATCGGCAGCGACTTCTCCTGCATGGCTTGCCATCACCAGTAGGACTATCCCCCAGCGGCTTCGCGTCGGCGGCGCCTTGGGGATATGAGATGCAGTCGTGACGGAAGTCAGTCGTCAACGGTGTAGACGGCAATGAGGCGATAAGGCCCGAGCTCGCACTCGTGGAGTTTGCCCTGTTCGACGGCGGCCACCGCCTCATCAAGCGTGCCAAGTAAGCAATGATCATTGACCGGCAGAGTCGATGCCAGCCCGTTGCATGACAATGGGGAGCATTCGGCCATGTTGCCCATCGTGAACGACGCGATATTGCTGGCGAATATTATCGCCGGCCAACTGCGGAGGGTATATGAGTTGATGGGCAACCGTGCCGGACGTGCCGCCGCTTCCCGAGCCTGAGCAGAGCGGCTTCGTGAACAGTGACGGCGCGCGGATCTACTATGCCGTATTCAATCCCCACGGCGGGCGGCCCCATCAGCTAAAGACAGTTGGAAACCTGCCGATACACTTCGTTACGCGCGCGGGCACGCGCACCGGACTGGATAGCAGGGAGTTCCATGAAATATCGGTTTGCATGGTTGGGGCTGATCCTCGTGCTCGCGCAGCAGTCGCATGCGACTGAGGCCGCTCCGGTCCCGAAGCCCGTCGAGGCCTCCGAAAAGCGGATCATCGGTACTCCCGCCCCGCCCTTCCCACCCAGCGCCATTCGTCAGGGTCACGAAGGGACTGTAAAGGTTCGGGTAAAGCTCAACGCGAACGGCGAGCCGGTAGACGTGTCGGTTGAGGAAAGCAGCGGCTACAGCGAACTGGATGCCGCTGCGGTCAAGGGGGCATACAGCTGGCGAWTTCGACCCAGGGTGGTGGATGGGCGAAACATGGAGGATACCGTTGTGGCCCCAGTGACCTTCAGTCACTCTTTCCACTCCGGTGCGCCGGTGGCAGTGCCGGGACCGGAATTCAGCTGCGTCAAGGCATCGACGCCGACCGAGAAAGCTATCTGCAACGACCCGGAGCTCACCGGGCTCGAAGGCGGAATGGACGTTGCTTATCGTCACCGCCACTTTTTCGCCATGCCAAAAGATGCGCGGGCGATGGAGAAAGAACAGGATAATTTTATCCGCGAGCGCGCCACACGCTGCGTAACGGACGTGCCGTGCATCAAGGAGATGACGACGGCGCGGCTTTGGCAGCTACCGTGGGATCCCGCGAGGTAACGCCCGCTCTTTCATTCCTGAACATCGCCTGCGTTCAAGTGTTGACGCGACGCAGAACGAGACTGCGCCACGTGGGAACCGCGGTCCRCAAGTCGACTGCCTCACCGTCACTGGTGAAGAACAGTCCTGGCTCGCGCTCGACCAGCAGTTTCACGCCGTTGATAAACAGGTAGCCGTTGCGCCGCTCGACGAGCACGTCCAGCGACGGCTTGCCCCATTGATAGATCTGATACTTCCCCGCGTATTTCGTCCACTCCGCACGATCGGGCCCCTTCGGATCATGGGGTCCCTCGTTGTAATCGACGCCGGCCTCCCCTTCGCTGCATTCGAGGTGGGCCGGCAAGTCGCCCACGGCTTCCGTGTACGTCCACGCGACAAGGTCATGGTCGGCATCCGCCGTGAAGAAGGCGGTCGGCGTCACGGCGAGGAACGGGCCATGCATCTCGAAGGCGTCCGACTCGAATCGAAGGCCGTCGTCGGTGTCATGAATGGTGGCGGTAAGGTTCCGCCCTACATAGGTGCCTGCGACCGTTTGCTTGAGGGCAGCCGTCGGCCGGATCGGTGCAATGTCCGTTGCACTGAGCCTCGGAGACTTCGCACCGAAACGGGCGGCAAGAAGACCATCGATCAGCTTGCGACCGAAGCGATAGGGAGCGGATACCGGCCGATTGAACAT
>NZ_JBFUJE010000470.1:0-3049 GCF_056401535.1 Luteibacter sp. P4_E6
ACCCCACGATGCCGCCAACGCGTCACCCGCGATGCCGTCCGGCACCGCGGGTGAGCGTGGGTTACTTCTTCTTCGGAATGTACAGATCCGTGATCGTGCCTTCGTACACCTCGGCAGCCATGCCGACGGATTCACCGAGCGTGGGATGCGGGTGGACGGTGCGGCCGATGTCACCGGCTTCGGCGCCCATTTCGATGGCGAGCGCGAGTTCGGAGATGAGATCGCCAGCGTGGACACCGACGATGCCGGCGCCGACGRTGCGGTGGGTCTCTTCATCGAACAGGAGCTTGGTGAAGCCTTCGGTGCGGTCGATGCCGATGGCACGGCCGGAGGCCGCCCAGGGGAACTTGCCGACGCCGATCTTCAGGCCCTTTTCCTTCGCCTCGCGCTCGGTCACGCCGACCCAGGCGATTTCCGGATCCGTATAGGCCACCGACGGAATCACGCGTGCGTCGAAGAAGCTCTTCTGGCCGGCGGCCGCTTCCGCAGCGACCTTGGCTTCGTGCGTGGCCTTGTGCGCCAGCATGGGCTGGCCGACGAGGTCGCCGATGGCGAAGATGTTCTTCACGTTGGTGCGCATCTGCCGATCGACAGGAATGAAACCGCGGTCGGTGACTTCGACGCCGGCCTTGTCCGCACCGACCTTGTTACCGTTCGGCGAGCGGCCGACGGAAACGAGCACGCGGTCAAACACCTTGGTCTCGGGAATGCTTTCGCCTTCGAAGGTGACTTCGATGCCGGCTTTGGTGGCCTTCGCCTCGACGACCTTGGTCTTGAGGTGGATGCCCTTGTAACGTTTGGCAATACGCGCCTGCAGCGGCTTCACCAGGTCGAGATCGRCACCCGGCATGAGCTGGTCGGCGAGCTCGACCACGGTGACTTCCGAACCGAGGCGGGCGTACACCGTGGCCATTTCCAGGCCGATGATGCCACCGCCGACGACGAGCATGGTTTTCGGTACGTCACGCAGTTCGAGCGCGCCGGTCGAGTCGATCACGCGTTCGTCGTCCCACGGGAACGACGGCAGCTTCACCGACTGCGAACCTGCCGCGATGATGGCATTCTCGAAACGGATGAGCTTGGTGCCCTCGGCCGTCTGGACTTCCATTTCGTTGGGCGAGATGAAGGTGCCGACGCCGGTGACGGTGCGGACCTTGCGTGCCTTCGCCATCTGGGCGAGACCGCCGGTGAGCTTGCCRACGACCTTTTCCTTGAACGAGCGCAGCTTGTCCAGGTCGATGGTCGGCTTGCCGAAGGTGATGCCGTGCGCGGCGATGGCTTCGGCCTCGTCGATCACGGCAGCGGCGTGAAGCAGCGCCTTGGACGGAATGYAGCCGACGTTGAGGCAGACGCCACCGAGGATGGCGTAACGCTCGACGAGGACGGTATCCAGGCCGATGTCCGCACCACGGAACGCGGCGGTGTAGCCGCCCGGACCGGAGCCGAGGACGACGAGCTGGCACTCGATGTCGGCCTTGCGACCGGAGTCGGCGGCCGCCTTGGGTGCAGCAGACGTCGCGACGGGAGCGGGAGCCGGCGCTTCCGATACCGTCGTGGACGGCGTCGCAGGTTTCGAAGCGGCAGGCGCCGCAGCGGCCGGCTTCGCAGCCGCAGAAGCCTTGTCGCCCGCTGGCTTCTCAGCCGAAGCCGAAGCGCCAGCCTCGGCCTCGATCAGCGCGATCACGCTGCCGTCGTTGAGCTCGTCGCCGACCTTGACCTTGATCTCGACGATGGTGCCGCCCTGCGAGGCCGGCACKTCCATCGTGGCCTTGTCGGATTCGAGCGTSACCAGGCTCTGGTCCTTGGCGACGGTGTCACCCACCTTCACCAGGATCTCGATGACCGGCACGTCGTGCGAGCCGCCGAGGTCGGGGACTTTCAGTTCAATGGTGTTTGCCATGGCGATGCGTCCCCGTCAGAGCAGCAGGCGACGGATGTCGCCGAGCTGGTTGGCCAGGAAGACGGCAAAGCGAGCGGCGAGCGCGCCGTCGATGACGCGGTGGTCGTACGACAGCGACAACGGCAGGATCAGGCGCGGCGCGAATTCCTTGCCGTTCCAGACGGGCTTCATCGCGGCCTTCGAGACGCCGAGAATCGCCACTTCCGGGGCGTTGACGATCGGCGTGAACGCCGTGCCGCCAATGCCGCCAAGCGAGGAAATCGAGAAGCAGCCGCCCTGCATGTCCGCAGCGGTGAGCTTCTTGTCGCGCGCCTTCTTCGAGATCTCGCTGAGTTCCGCGGCCAGCTCGAGCAGGCCCTTCTTGTCCGCGTCGCGGATGACCGGGACGACGAGGCCGTCCGGCGTATCGACCGCGATACCGACGTTGAAATACTTCTTCAGCGTGAGCGTCTCGCCCGCCGCGTCGAGCGAGGCGTTGAACTGCGGGAATTTCTTCAGCGCCGCGACGACCGCCTTGATCTGGAAGACCAGCGGGCTGACCTTGACGTCCTTGTTCTCTTCGCCGAGCTTCTTACGGAAGGCTTCCAGCTCGGTGATGTCGGCGTCTTCGAACTGCGTAACGTGCGGGATCATCGCCCAGTTGCGGGCGAGGTTCGCGGCGGAGATCTTCGGGATGCGGCCGAGCGGCTTCTCTTCGATCTCGCCGAACTTCGAGAAGTCGACCTTGGGCCACGGCAGCAACGAAAGACCGCCACCGGCAGCAGCGGTGCCACCGGCGGACGTCGGAACGCCCGCGGTCATGACCTGCTTCACGTAGCCGGAAATGTCTTCGCGCTGGATGCGACCACCGCGACCGCTGCCCTTGACCTGGGCCACGTCCACGCCGAGTTCGCGAGCGTAAGCGCGCACGGACGGGCTGGCGTACGGCACGGAGCCCGGCATGACGACGCTGGCATCGAACGACACGGGCGGCGTGCGCGGTGCGCCACCGGCCGGAACGTCGGCGGCGGCTTCGCGCTTCGGTGCTTCGGCAGGCGCCTCGGCAGCGGCCGGCTTGGCGGCTGCGGCGGCCGGCTGTGCGTCGGCTTCGGCAGCGGTGTCGCCGCCCTCGCCTTCCAGCACGGCGATCAGGTCGCCGTCGTTGACCTC
>NZ_JBFUJE010000471.1:0-3042 GCF_056401535.1 Luteibacter sp. P4_E6
GGCCCAGGCTCAGGAACAGGCGCCGCAGGCCGTCGCCGCGGCATGAGCGACGTTGCTGCCGCAAGGCAGCCCGTCGTTGCACTGACGGGTGCCACCGGTTTCATTGGCACCGCGTTGCGGCAGCAGCTGGTAGCTTCAGGCTACCGCGTACGTGCTCTCTACCGGCCCCGCGCCGGTCGTGTCCTGAAAGACACCGATAACCTCGAATGGATCGCCGGCGATCTCGGCGATCCGGTTGCCCTGGCTTCGCTGGTGAAGGGTGCCGACGCTTTCGTGCATTGTGCGGGCAGCGTGCGTGGCGCCCGTCGTACCGACTTCGACCGCATCAACGAACAAGGCGTCCTGGACACGGTCCAGGCGGCCAATGGCGAGCCCGGTTGCCGCCGATATCTCCTGATTTCCTCCCTCGCCGCCCGCGAGCCGCAGTTGTCCGACTATGCCGGCAGCAAGTGGCGTGGCGAGCGCGCACTCCAGGCCAACGCCGGCCGGCTGGCCTGGGCCGCCCTGCGGCCACCGGCGGTCTACGGCCCCGGCGATCGCGAGATGCTTCCCCTGTTCCAGGGGATGGCCCGCGGACTGGCGCCGATTCCTGGCGACGGCAAAGGCCGTTTTTCCCTCCTTCACGTCGCCGACCTCGCGTCAGCGGTGGTCGCCTGGCTGGCGTCCGAAGGCGATTCGGGAAATACTTATGAATTGGATGACGGCCACGAAAACGGCTACGACTGGGACACCGTGCTCGCCACGGCATCCCGCGTACTGCGTGGTAATGCACCGATCCGTCGGTTGCCGATTCCCGCGTCATTATTGCGACTTGTTGGCGGCGTTAATCTCGCCGCGGCGCGCGTCTTCGGATACGCGCCCATGCTGACCCTCGGCAAGGTGCGCGAGGTCACGCATGCCGACTGGGTCGGTAATGGCAGTGCCTTCGAACACGCGACCGGGTGGCGGCCCGTATTCGGCTTCGAGCGGGGTCTCGCCGACACGCTCGGCAAACCCTTTGCGCACTGAACGGAGTGCCCTGATGAATCACCAAGACGTTGTTGCACAACTTATCGAACTCGTCACCCCGATCGCGGAAGGTCGCGTGGCAGTGATCACCGAGAACACCGGCATCACCAGTGAGCTGGGGCTGGACTCGTTGCGAGTCATGGACCTCGTGGTCGCTGTCGAGGACCAGTTCGATATCTCCGTGCCCATCAATGCGCTCGCCGAGGTACGGACCGTGGGCGACTTCGCCTCGCTGATCCAGAAGTCGGCGGGCGAAAACGCATAAGCGAACACGCGTCGTCGCGTCACTGATCCAGAACTGCACGGGCAAACATCGCATGAAAGAGAATTCCAGGCTGAAGGCGGTTCGTGCCGTTCGGGAGGAGCTGGCAGCGGTCGGCATCGACCCGTTCGGTGTGCAGATCGACCGGATCGTCTCGCCCACCGAGGGGATCATCGACGGACGACCGACCATCCTTGCCGGCACCAACAATTACCTCGGGATGACGTTCGATCCGGATTGCATCGCGTCCGCGCGCGAGGCACTCGAGAACGCGGGCACCGGCACGACCGGCTCACGCATGGCCAATGGCAGCTACGCATCGCATCGCGAGCTCGAGCTGGACCTGGCCCGGTTCTACGGCAAGCGCGACGCCATCGTGTTCTCGACCGGCTACCAGGCCAACCTGGGCATGATCTCGGYGCTGGCCGGCCCGGGCGACACCGTGATGATCGATGCCGACAGCCACGCCAGTATCTACGACGGCTGCACGCTGGCCGGTGCGAACACCATCCGCTTCCGCCACAACGACGCCGACGACCTGGCCAAGCGCATGCGCCGCCTCGGCGACGGCGCCGYCGATGCACTGATCATCGTGGAAGGCGTGTACAGCATGCTGGGCGACCGCGCCCCGCTGCGCGACTTCGTCCGCGTGAAACAGGAATTCGGCGCCACCCTGCTGGTCGACGAAGCCCACTCCATGGGCGTGCTCGGCAAGAAGGGCCAGGGCCTGGCCGAAGAAGACGGCGTGCTTGCGGATATCGACTACGTCGTCGGCACCTTCAGCAAGAGCCTCGGTAACACCGGCGGCTTCTGTGTCGGCGACTCCGCCGACATGGACGTGCTTCGCTATGCCAGCCGGCCGTATGTCTTCACCGCCTCCCTCGCGCCGGCAACGATCGCCGCGACGCGCACAGCGCTGCGCAAGCTGGAGGCCGCGACCGACCTGAGGCTGCGCCTGCAGGCCAATGCGGAGCGCCTGCACGCCGGCCTCTCTGCGCTGGGCTTCCGCCTCGGCGCACCGGCCAATGCGGTGGTCGCCGTCCTCGTCGGGGAGAAGCTGGAAGCACTTCGCTTCTGGGATCATCTGCTCAAGAACGGTGTCTACGTGAACCTGATGGTGCCGCCGGCCACGCCGGGCAACGAATCGCTGCTCCGCTGCAGCGTCAGCGCCGCCCATACGCCGGAGCAGATCGACGCCATCTGTGCTGCGTTCGGAAGCTGGCCCGGCGTCAAAGCATGAAGCACTGGTTCTCCGATGGCGCATTTCGCGCCATCGTGCGCAACGCGTCCATCCTCGGATCGAGCAACGTCGTCAGTGCGTTGCTCAGCCTGCTCGCCCTCGGTTGCGCGGGCCGCGGCATGACGCCGGCGCTGTTCGGCACGCTGGTCGTCGTCCAGGCATACGCCAAGACGGTCAGCGATATCGCCAAGTTTCAGACCTGGCAGTTCGTCGTCCAGTTCGGCACGCCTGCCCTCGCCCACAAGGACATCAAGCGCTTCCGTGACGTCACGGGGTTCTCGTTCGGCCTGGACCTGGCCAGCGGCATCGTCGCCGCCTTGGGCGGCATGATCCTGTTGCCCCTGCTCAGCCATTCGGTGGGCATTTCGACGGAAGATTTCTGGTGGGCGCTGGCCTACTGCACGTTGATCCCGACCATGACGGCAGCGACGCCCACGGGCATCCTGCGCTCGATCGACCGCTTCGACCTGATCGCCGTACAGCAGGCCGTCACGCCGTTCCTGCGCGCCGTCGGCAGCGTCATCGCCTACTT
>NZ_JBFUJE010000472.1:0-3032 GCF_056401535.1 Luteibacter sp. P4_E6
GGTTTCCTACTCTGGGCCGCTTATGTGTCAGCCGGCCTGTCGAGAAGGATCAGTTCTTGTACTCGGCAGCCCAGTAGGCTTCGATCTGCTTGACCAGCGTGTCCGGCAGGGCGACGTAGTCGAGCGAGGCAGCCTGCGACTGGCCGTTCTCCATGGACCACTTGAAGAAGTCGAACGCGACCTTGGTGTGCGAGGCGTTCTTGGACTTCTTGTACATGATGATCCAGGTCGTCGCCGTGATCGGCCATGCCTGATCGCCCGGGGCATTGGTCATGATCAGGTTGAAGTCCTTGGCGCTCTTCCAGTCAGCCGTCGAAGCAGCAGCGGCGAAGGTGACGGCGCTCGGCTCGATCCACTTGCCGGCTGCGTTCTGCAGCTGGGTGTAGGAGATCGCGTTCTTCTTGGCGTAAGCGTATTCGACGTAACCGATCGAGCCCGGGATCTGGCGAACGTACTGCGAGACGCCTTCGTTACCCTTGCCGCCGACGCCGGCCGGCCACTCAACGGCGGTGCCGAACTTGACCTTGGACGCCCACTCCGGGCTGACCTTGGACAGGTAGTTGGTGAAGTTGAACGAGGTGCCCGAACCGTCCGAACGATGCACGACGGTGACCTTCACGTCCGGAATCTTGACGCCCGGGTTCAGGGCGGCGATGCGCGGATCGCTCCAGCGGGCGATCTTGCCCAGGTAGATGTCGGCGAGAAGGGCGCCGTCCAGCTTCAGCTGGCCAGCGGCCACGCCCTGCAGGTTGACGATGGGCACGATACCGCCGACCACGGCCGGGAACTGGCCCAGGCCGAACTTGGCGAGGTCTYCGGCGCTCATCGGAGCGTCGGAGGCGCCGAAGTCGATGGTGCCTTCCTTGATCTGGGCGATACCTGCACCCGAACCGACGGACTGGTAGTTCAGCTTATTGCCCGTCTTCTCGGCGTACGTGGCGGACCACTTGGAGAGAACGGGGTAGACGAAGCTCGAGCCAGCGCCGGTGATGTCGGTGGCCTGAGCGGACATGCCGAACAGCGAAGCAGCGACCAACGCGGCGATGCGGAGTTTGCGTGTGAACACGGAGTAGTCCTCGGAAGAATGAGTGTCAGGCGAAGCCCGCCCGGGGCTGTATTCCAGCCCTGCCGTGTTGCAATGAGACGTACTGAATGTTTCAACTGGATGACAGCCGCCACTTTGCTGTCATATTCAGGAACTTACGAAATGTCTCAGACCGCGATCGGGGTCGTCTGGTCGCGCTCGAAAAGCTCCAGCCGGCGCCAGCGGTTCACGATTTCGCAAAACAGCTCGGCGGTGCGCTCGGCATCGTAGATGGCCGAATGCGCCTCGCGGCTGTCGAAGCTGAGGCCTGCGGCGAGCACGGCCTTGCTAAGCACGGTCTGCCCGTAGGCCAGGCCACCGAGGGTGGCAGTGTCGAAGCAGCTGAAGGGGTGGAACGGATTGCGCTTATGGCCCACCCGGCGCACCGCCGCATTAAGGAAGGCAAGGTCGAAGGCCGCGTTATGGCCGACCAGCACCGCACGTTGGCACTCCGCGGCTTTCACCGCCTCGCRCACCGCATTGAAGATGTGGTCCAGCGCCTGGCGCTCGGGCAGGGCGCCACGGAACGGGTGATCCGGGTCGATGCCGGTGATTTCCAGCGAGCGCGGGTCGATGTTGGCGCCCGGAAAGGGCTCCACGTTTGCCGCCACGGCCGGCTGGGGCACGAGAAGCCCCGAAGGCTCCATCTTGACCGCGACCACGGCGATTTCCAGGAGCGCATCCCGTTCGGAGTCGAAACCGCCGGTCTCGACATCCACGATCACGGGAAGGAAGCCCCTGAACCGCCCGGCGATCGCCGTAGCGGTGCTGTTACTCGTCGTATCCATACCGCAAAGGATATCAGCCCGGGGCCTTATGAGGCGCTCGCGTTAAGCGGATGTCCTCGTGTCGTCATTTGGTGCCCCAAAAGCATGGAACGGCAACGCCAGCGACTCATTCTTCGCGCCGTGGGCCCCGCTTGAGGTTGTTCGGACAGAAGCCGCCAAGGCACTCGTGGAAAATTTCGACTCCCAGAACTGGGACGATATCCTGAAGTACGCCGGCACCGGGCCGGGGTGAGGACGCTTTGGCGGGCACGACCAAGAACAAGTACTAGACGAAGGTTTCTCTTGTCTGCGAATCGTCTCAGAGGCGTGGGATACCTATGGACGTCTAATTCCTGAATCGCGGTCACCGGATTTATCGCCGAGAAATGCCGCAATCCATTGCCCCCCATTGCCTCTGCGGTTGCAATAGGCAGAAGTCTGAATTTGCTGCGTCGCCGCACTTGCGATTGTCACAAGGCCTCGCGTACGTTCGGCGACATGGCTACGATCCCGACATCCTTCTTGCGCCGCTTCGCGAGCACGTTCTTCGTGTTCATCGCGTTGTGCGTCGCATGCATGGGCGTCCAGGCCGTGCCTTGTGACCGTGACGCCGCTTACGACAGCACGCCCGGCCATGTAGTGGCCCTGGCTGCCGACGACGGCTCCGCGCCCGCCGAAGACAGCACCTTGCCCTCGCTTGAAGACAACAGCGGCGGCCTCGACGACACCTTCGATGTGCCCACCGAGCACGTGCTGACCGTGCCGCACCTTGTTGCCGCCAGCCATTCTGATGTGGCCCCGGCGCCGCACGCGCATCACCCCAGCCTCGACCTGCGTCCCCCTATCGCCGGCTGATCGAAGCTCGCGTGCGCGTCCTGCGCACGCCCTGTAACACCGAATCCATCCCCCGCGTGCCGACACGAGTCGGTCGCCAGCGAGCGTGCGCGCTCGCCACCCTATCCTCGCTAAAGAGAGAGCATTGCCATGGAACGTCTCATCCAGGGTTTCGAAGAGTTTCGTCGTGACATGACCTCGGAGCACCGCGAACTGTTCGCGCGCCTTGCTTCCGTCCAGACGCCGCACACCATGTTCATCACCTGCGCGGACTCGCGCATCATGCCGGAGCTGATGTTCAACGCTCAGCCGGGTGACCTCTTCGTCTACCGTAATGTCGGCAACAT
>NZ_JBFUJE010000473.1:0-3031 GCF_056401535.1 Luteibacter sp. P4_E6
ACAGGATCGAGTGGCCGGCGTCGGCCTTGATGTAGAAGAAGTTGGCCTTGGCCTTGTAGCGTTGGTTGTCGAACGCGGCCGAATCACTGGCACCGGCACGGAAACCGAAGGTACCGCTGAGGCCGATGCTGCTCGACGAGTGCTCGCCGACACTCTGGCCCTGGTAGCTGGCCACCAGCGGGATATAGGTAATCGGCGCCTTCGAGGTATCCCCGCCCAGGCTGATGTTCTGGTCGAAGTGCTTGCGCGTGACGCCAAGCGAAAGCGACTGCGAGTACTCGCCGTGGGTCGGCAGCGTGCGCACGAAAGTGAAGCCGAAGGCATTGCCTTTGCCGAGCACGGTGGTGCCGCCGACGGCATTGGCATTGCTGTTGGACTTGTACGCGGAGGCCAGGACACTCCAGTCGGCATCCAGCGGGATGAAGTATGACCCTGACCAGACTTCGGCCGCGCTCTGGTCCTGCGGCGCGACGATATAGGTGAGCGACGCCGACTGCCCCTTCTGGAACAGGTTGTCGTAGCGCAGGCTGCCGATGGTGCGCAGCTCCGGCGTATTCACACTGTGGTCGTTGTTGACCTCGAGGCTCGCATGCATCGGCGAGCTGTCCGTGACCTTCAGCGTCACGTCCATCGTCTGCGGCAGCTTGCCCTGGGTCAGGACGGGCACCACCTGGGCACCACCGCGCTTGTTCACGTCGGTGAGCTGCTGCTGGGCGTCGGCAAAGTTGGGCACATCGCCTTCGCGCAGGGCTGGCACCGAGTCGCGGATGTCCTTGGGCGAATGGTAGGTCGCACCTTCCACGCGCACGCGGCCCACCGTGTTCTCGGTGACCTGAAAGCGGATGATGCCGCCCTTCACCTGCTGCGGCGGAAGATCCACCACCACGGACTGGTATCCGTGGCTCTGGTAGAGCTTCTGCAGCGCATCGCGCGCGCCGTTCACGTCGTTCATGGACTTGCCGGGACCGAGGAACGGGTACACGGCCGTTTCGATATCCAGCGCCTGCAGTGTCGTGTTGCCGTCGACGACGTATTCGTTCACGTCGAACGCGGTCGGCGCGTCCTGCGCCATGGCGGCACCTGTCAGCGACAGCGAAATCGCCAGCGCCAGCGCGTGTGCGCCTCGCACCCATACTGCTCGTGTAGCCACGCGGAGCTTCCCCTGATGTTCCATCTGCCCTAAGGACGCGTGGGCAGTGGTGGCACTGAACCGTTGTCACGAAAAATTCATGAGGCCGACGGTGCCGACCCCGTGCGACAGTCAGCTCAACAACACCCAACCACCCGGAAGATGGGTAGCGTGCGCGCCATAGGCGTCTTCGATCAGCGTGGCCACGTCGGCCATCTGGTCCAGGGTGAAACGCGCATGCACGCGGCGCTCGCCGAGCGCGTGGTCGGTAATGACGATGCGGCCGGGGCGATAGCGATTGATGTCGGTGACGACGTCGGCAAGGGGTTGGTTGTCGTAGATCAGTACGCGGTGCCTCCATGCGAGCGCGGTGTCGGGATTGACGGCAACCGCAGCGCCAAGGCCATCGGCATCGAAGGCCAGCTGCTGCGAGGGTTTGACCAGGGTCTTCGTCGCGGCACGCGCCAGCACCGCCTGCCCTTCCAGGCAGGTCACCGTGGACACGCCGTCCACGCAGCGCACGGCGAACGAGGCGCCCGGACCCGAGAGGACGCGCGCATCCTCCAGTTCAACGACGAAGGGTGCGGTGTGCGACGAGTCGATACGGACCACGGCCTCGCCCGAACGCAGGCGGACGCCGGTGATGGCGTTACCCGACGAACGCACGCCGATATCCGTGGCGGTGTTCATTTCCAGGGCGACACCCTGTGTCACGTCCACGTGCCGCTGTTCGCCGATCGCCGTGCGCAGGGTGGCGCCGGTGCCGCGCTGGCCACCCATGTCGAATCCATACCGGGCGACGACCACCGCGGCGACAGAGGCCGTGATAGCGGTGCCGAGGAAGGCGCGACGACTCATTCGTATCGCGTGCTTCGGCGCCGGGCGTCCACCCCGGGGGATGGATTGCTGACGCCGCGCGATGGCCGGACCGAGGTCCTGCCACATCTGCCGCGTCCGTGCGAAGGCTTCCGCATGCTGTTCGCTCGCCAGGCACCAGCGACGGAAGGCTTCGCCGTCCTCGCGGGTGGCCTTACCCGAGGTCAGATGCACCAGCCACGCCTGGGCCTCGCGTTCGCTCTCGTGGATGTGAGTCGTGTCCATACCGGTCAAGACGCATCTCCGGCACCGGGACCGAACCGCTGTATCGATTTTCTTCCCACTTTTGCGGCACAGGTCTCAAGTGCCTTCTTCAGTTCCTTGCCGACCATACGCACGGAGATGCCGTAACGCGCGGCGATGTCTACCTGGGGCAACTCGTCGATACGTGCCGCGATGAGGATCTCGCGCTGGCGACGGGTGAGCATATCCAGCGCCAGGCCCAGCGCCGCGATGTCCTGCTGCGAAGACAATACCGTGGGCGGGTCGAGGTGATCGTCAACGCCTTGTATCAGGTCGTCGACCTCTTCGCCGGTGAGCAGTCGGCCCGACGAACGGTGGTGGTCCGCGGCCATGTTCAAGGCCATGCGGAACAGATAACCGGTGGGGTGCGTGGCGCGCTCGGCCTCGGGATCGAGCCGTTCCACGCGCAGGTAAGTCTCCTGCAGTACATCGTCGACGAGATCGTCCGAGCGCAGGCGACGGCGCAGCCGACGACGGAAGTCTTCGTAGTTGGCGAGGAACAGGCCCAGCATCGAGGTATCCACGTCAGCCCTCCCCTGCGCGCGAGCCGGTGCAGCGATAGGCGCCAGGAGCCGACGGCGTTAGCAGAACTGTCACAGGGCTGAAACGGGATGTAGAAGGAGGCAAACGCACACCGCGCAGCGCAGCGACCACGCGTGCGTCACGGTGCGGATCGTCCGACGGTGCCAGCGCGGACACCTCGGTGATGGCACCCGCCGCATCGATCCACACTTGCATGGCGAGGCGGAAACTACCCGGCCGTGTCGCCGCGTGCGCGCAGAG
>NZ_JBFUJE010000474.1:0-3028 GCF_056401535.1 Luteibacter sp. P4_E6
GAATTCCGGAATTCCGATGGCGCAATCGAGCCCCTGGGCGACGTAACGTATGCCTTCGTCGATGATTTCGGTCCGCATCATGGCCGGCCTTTGGGTACCATGTTCACGCTTAACGGGGTGAGCAGCGTCGCGGCTTTCGTGTACAGCCTGCCCGACGAAGAAAAGCGGGTGGTGCGGCGTGATCGCCTTGACGAACGGCCAGCCACCATGCAGCGAGACGCAAGCGATCTCGTCCATCCTACCCTCGTGACGGCGAAGACCACGAGAAGCGCCAACGACGACGAAACGATCGACTTGACGTCGTACTCGGCCCGTTCGCTTGTCAGCGGTCAACGTGTGATGGATCAAGGCAGGAACGGCGTCGTCATGCGCCATGCCCACGATCTCCTCGGTCGGACGGTCGCGAAGATCGCCGCCGCCGACAGCGACTTTGCGGCCATGGAGAAGACATCCTATGTTCTCTCGTGGGATACAAGTTATAGGCTGGACATCGACGCCAGTGAGCAAACGACACGCTCCGAGCTGGACGGCTTTGGCAGGGAGGTGCGTCGCGTCGCCGTGGACTGGGATGGCGATGGCAAGGAACATGAAGTCTGGCGAGCGACGTACGATGTGCTGGGAAGGATTCAAACGCAAACAACGACGGATATCGGCGTTCCCCTGGCGCAGAATGGACGTATGGTGAGTGCCAAGGCCTCCTTGTCTCTTACGACGAGCTACCGTTACGACGGTTGGGGAAATATGTCGGAAGAGACCCGCCCTGACGGTGTGACTGTTCACAATCGGACGGATCCCGTCGAGCGGACTGACGAAACCTGGGAGGCGGCGCCGAGTTCGACCGGACTCGTTACCAGGACAGTCAGAAGTGTGACGGGAAAGCCGCTCTCGGTCGCGAGGATCCACGGCGACGGAGCAATCCTTAGCGCAATGGACTACGAATACGACGGCTACGATCGCTGTCTGGTTGAAACATCCTCCGGCGAAGATGTCGTTACGAGGAGCACTCGCCATCGTTACGATGCCCATGATCGTCTGATCGAATCGATCCTGCCGGATGGCGCTGTCGTCTCACGAACTTACCCTGCGTACACCACCGAGGGTCTGGTTACGAGCATCGCTGTGCGGCACGAGTCGCTTGGTGCAGATGACATCTGTCTGGGCGAGCAGGCTTTCGACGGGCTGGGGCGTCGGTACCTGTTCAGGGCTGGCCGACGAGACACGATTTACCGCTACGACAGTCCGATATCGTGCGAACCCGATCACATCGATCTGCCCTCCGGCCAGACGCTGATGTGCCACTACGAGAAACATCTGGCCGACGAGCTCATACGCCTGGTGAGTTCCGAAGAGACCGTGGTCCTGGAGAGGGATGTCGTCGGGGGTCGGGTGACACTGGCAGAGAACGATCTTGGCAGCGTTAGCACGTCTTACTTTCCATCGGGAAAAGTGAAGTCTCAAAGCACATTGCTGGCGGGAGTGAGTCGGGCTACAGACTACACGTACTCGTTGTTGGGGAAGGAAGTCGGAAGCACCGCCTCGGACGGTGGGTTCCGGGTGCTCGGTTACGATCTTTCGGGAAGACTCGCCATGCTCGACGTGGGAGAGATGAAGTTCGTCTTTGACTACGACGAATTCTCCAGGGCGAAACGTGTCCATAGCGAGACGCGCGACGGCGCACGCGCGATGGACATTCTGCTTGGGTACGATGATCTCGGGCGTGAAGTCGAACGCCATATCACGGCAAGGATCGGCAAGCGAACGATAGCGCGCAGCCTGCTTCAGTCATACACGGCTGACGACCGGTTATCCAGCAGAACATTCGGCGGCGAGGGAGAAGAACGCGACGAGCGCTATACCTACGACGTGCGTGGTCGCATGACATCATATGCCTGCGAAGGAACTCCGCCCCCCGAGAGCACCGAAGGGCTCCCCATTCGACGGCAGGACTTCTCGTTCGACGCGCTGGACAATGTTCGTCAGGCGACGACCTGGTACGCGGATCTCGACGAGCCCGAGGAAATAGCCTGGTTTGGCTACGACGCGCTTGATCCGACCCAGTTGGTCGAATGGCTTCGGCAGAAGGAAGGCTCTCCGGATCGCCGCATCCTCTTTGCGCACGATGAGTCGGGAAATCTCAGGGAGGACGAGGAGGGGCGTGAGCTCACATACGATGCGATGGGGCGTCTTTGCGCCTGGGTGCGGGGAGCGGAGAGTTGCGTTTATCACTATGACCCGATGGATCGCTTGGGTTCCATCAGTGACACCGTCGACCTACGCCACAGGTATTACGACAAGGACAAGCTCGCGTATGAGCGGAGGCAAGAGGACTCATCGGTGTTTCACGCAAGCGGCCGACGTGTACTTGCGGAGACGCGTCTCTCCAAGAAGGAGCGAACCGCCATCTTGCTGGGCGCCGATGCGCAGGGTTCTACGGTGTGTGAGTTGTCCGATGAAGTGCGTATTCCTGTGTACACACCCTACGGAAAGGTGTCGGCGAGGGCAGGAAAGAGCGACATCGCATACGCGGGTGAGGTTAAGGATCGGTCGACGGGATGGTACCTTTTAGACAGCTATAGGGCCTACAACCCCGTATTGATGTGCTTCCACAGCCCTGACTCCGCGAGCCCCTTCGGCAGGGGTGGGCTGAACGGGTATGTTTATGCGTTGAGCGATCCTGTGAATCACATCGACCCGACGGGGCAATCGGTATTCGCCTGGCTGTTAGCCGGCGTTGGTGCGGCTGTGACCATCGCCCTGACCGTTGCGTCGTGGGGAACGTTAAGCCCCGCCTTGGGGGCCGTTGGTTCGATGATCTGGGGTGGAGTCACCAGCTTGAATTCCGTGGGCGCATCAACGGTAGCCGTTGCGACGAGCGCCGGGGCTGCGGCAGCAAGCACGGCAGTGTCGAGTACGGTTGCGGCGGCGACACTCGTCCAGTGGGGGCATTCGCTTGTCGCTGTTGGGGGCGGCGTATCCGTGTTCCTCGAGTTCGGAGCCGCTTGGGCAGAAAGCGAGGGGGATGAGGAAC
>NZ_JBFUJE010000475.1:0-3022 GCF_056401535.1 Luteibacter sp. P4_E6
GTCCAGAACAGGAGCCTGAAGAGGGCCGATCGTGTCGTCAAGGCGGGTCAGCTTTGGGAATGCCTGCGTCAGTGTCGCAGAATCGGGCGTAGCTTATGCCATCCTCCGTCCGTCCACGTTTCGCCCCTGAAGGTATCTCCATGAGCCGGCATCCGCATCGTCCCCTGGTCCTGGGCGTGTTCGCTCTCGTGGCGGCCCTCGTCATCGCGCCACGCTCTCGCGCAGCCGACACGACGGAGGTCGATACATGGCAGCCGGCGCCCTACTCGCTTGGCCAGGGGCTTTACTTCCCGGGCCAGGGTCTGCGAATCGGCGGCTATGCCGACGTGCACTTCTTCGACCTGGAAGGCTCCCGCGCGGATTCGAGCCTGCGCGACGTCAGTCTGTTCGTCACCAAGGACCTGGGCAGCCGCTGGCAGTTCTTCACCGAACTGGCGACGTCCCGCACCACGAACGTGACAGGTGCTCAGAACGGCGGAGGCCATGCGGAGGTCGACATCGAGCGGCTCTATGCCGATTTCCACGCGACGCCGGCCATCACGTTCCGTTTCGGCAAGTTTCTTACGCCAATCGGCGAATGGAACCTCGTTCACGCTGACCCACTGACCTGGACGGTCTCCCGCCCGCTATCCACCTCGGCCGCGTTCGCCCGCCATGCAGCAGGTGCGATGGCATTCGGAACAGTCACCTTGAAAGGCCGGGATCTCGACTATTGGGTCTTTGCAGACGACAGCAAGAACCTCGGCGTGGGCCAGGACGCTGACGATGCCTTTACCGACTACACCGGCGACCGCAGCCCGCGAAACAACTTCCTCCACGCGTACGGCGGTCGCGTGTTGTACCACCTGGCGGGCGACAGCCTCACCGTAGGCGGGTCTTACGTAACCTACCAACTGCAGGAACCCCGACACGACTACCAACTCACGGGCATCGACTTCACCTGGACCACGCGGTACGTGGAACTCACCGGCGAAGCCATCTATCGCACCGGTGCATCGCCGCTTTCCAGCGAACGTGGTGGCTTCGTCGAAGCGGGGTTTCCCATTGCGTCCCATCTCTACCTGATCGGTCGTGTCGAGCGGTATCACACGTCCGTACCGGACACGACGTCGATCGTCCGGACCGAGGCCATCAACTATCGCCCCATCCCGGGCCTTGTCCTCAAACTGGAGCATCGCAATGGCCAGGACGGCGAAATCGTCCCTGCCGGCTGGCTGGCGTCCGTCTCGGTGTTGTTCTGACGTATGCCCATGCGTCGCAGCACCGCACGCGTTGTGCTCTTGCTCTGGGGGCTGGCTCTCGGGAGYCAGGCCGCCTGGGCGGCACAGGTGCAGCTTGCCGTGATCTCGGCGCCGACGGCGCCCCGTCTGTCGTTCGACCGGGACACGCTTCGCAATGTCTATCTCAAGCGCATCTTCATCGACAGCGACGGCGTCAAGCTCACGCCCGTCAACCTGCCTGCCGACTCCCCGCTGCGTGATGCTTTTACTAAAACCATACTGCACATGTCGGAGCGACCGATGCAGGATTACTGGGATAAACAATACTTCCAGGGTGTAAGCCCACCGTATGTACTGGCTTCGGACGAAGCGGTTATCCGCTTCGTAGCGGCGACCCCCGGCGCCGTCGGCTATGTCGCTTCGTGCCATGCCGACGCGAGCGTCCGCGTCGTGATGCTGGTTCCGTTGCCGCCGACGATCGGCGAGACGGGCCTGTGTTCGGACCGCACTGCCGCACCCTGATTCACCCGACATTTCTTGCAGACAATTCGTGCGCACTGCAAGAAAGGAGGGCCTGCAGCGCAGGTAAATTCAAAGTTATTCCTATCACATTCAACAGGATAGTTCGGTGGCACGAATATCGCACTGGTAAGGGGCATCTCCTCCCAGCGAGCGATCCCCGATGTCCCTGCCCCCGCTGCCGCAACCGTCCGATCCTTGCGTGCTCGAAACCGTGGAGCCGTTGCTCGCTGAACTGCGCCGCCCCGTGCGTGTGGATGTCCTTGGTGAAAGTCACCCTGATCGAAAGCACGCCGAGGCGTTTGTCCATCGCATCTTCGAACGGCGGTATGGCGCGGACGTAAGCGAATTTCATCCGACCCTGCTCAGCTTCCGCGACACCATGCAGTACCGGGCCGTCGTCGGCTTTCGCGGCGGCCTCGAAGGCACGCTGTTTTCGGAGCAGTACCTGGCCCACCCGGCGCAGCAGATGATCGCCGATCGGCTGGGCGTCCACATCGAACGCAACGAACTCGTCGAAGTGGGACACCTGGCCCTCGATATGCCCGGCGATACGCGCTGGCTAATCTCCGCCACCACGCAGCACCTGCATGCACGAGGTTATCGCTGGGTGCTGTTTACGGCAACGCGTCTCCTCTTCAACGCGTTCCACCGGCTCGGGCTGCATCCCATCGCACTCACCAGCGCACGCGCCTCGCGCCTTGCCGATGGCGGACGTAAGTGGGGCGACTATTACCACGCGAACCCGGTCGTCTGCGTGGGCAACATCGACGCCGGTCAAAGGAAGCTGCGTCGACATATAGGCGCATCGCAACCACGGCTGCGCGCCCTTCTCCGTGATAGTCGGGAAAGTGCCGCCCCGGGGTGGTCCCTGCGCGCCTCACCTTGCGGAGGTGCCTGATGCGAACCATCCTGAAGAAACTCGAGCGACATGCGCTCGCGCAACCGGAGAAGGTGGCGCTCGAAGATACCGTCTCCACCATGACCTATCGCCAGCTCTCCCGGGCGATCACGCAAGTCGGTTCGCGCATTGCCGCCGAGCGCGTTGCCGTGATGATGGACAACGGTATTCCGTGGGCCGTTGTCGATCTGACCATCGCCGCATGCGGCGCAGTCGCCATACCGGTGCCGTCTTTCTTCAGCGACGAGCAGCTCGCGCACTTGCTGACTGACGCGGCACCGGACCTTCTGATCACGGATCGTCCGGACTACGGCGTCCCCCTATCCCGCGTCTCGCGTCACGAGACTGTCGTGATTGCCCACACCGAACTGCATCTCTACAC
>NZ_JBFUJE010000476.1:0-3017 GCF_056401535.1 Luteibacter sp. P4_E6
TGCCAGCCCTGGTCGCCGTCCGGCATGACCCCTTGGCCAAGGCCTTCTACGAGCAACTCGTCCGCCGTGGAAAGAAGAAGCGCCAAGCCCTCACGGCGGTCATGCGTAAGTACCTGACAGGCCTGTGGGCCTGTCTGCAGAACAACGAGAACTTCGATACCTCGAAGCTCTTCAGCCCTGAACACCTCAAGAACGCTTGACGGCCAAGAGAGTATCTACAACAGCATGGTCCGCAGGGGTTACAGGCGGGAGCCCTGGTCGGCGGCGAGGATGCCTTCGGGCAAGGCCGAGGCCTCGATATCCTTCGCAAATAACATCACCTGAAACCGCTCACCCATCTGTTCGGGCAAGGTCAGCTTCTTCACTTCCTGGGCGAGCTTGTAGCGCGCGGCTTCATCGGTGAGCATCAGGTAATCGTTCTCGAAGAACTCCTGCATGCCCGCGGCTATCAGGAACGGGGCCTGCGGCATGTACGCGGCGACACCGAAGCCGGCGTTATTGCCCGCTTCGGCAAGACCGGTGAAGTCGACCGAGGCCGTGAGGTCCTGCAGACCGGGTAAATAGAACGCGTCGCCGTGCATGCGATGGCGATAGAACGCGCGCAGCGTGCCGTCCGTGCGTTCCGGCAGGTAGAACTCGCCTCGCGTGTAACCGTAGTCGGCGAACAGCATCGCGCCACGGCGAAGCGAGCCTGCCACGGCCTGCATCCAGTAGGGCAACTGCGGGAGGATCTCCGTGCGATAACCGTTCTCGAAGTCACGACCTAGATCGCGCTCGACATGGCGGACGGCGCCACTGACCAATACATCGGCCGGCCGGTCCGTCCGATGGAAGCGCCCGTCGCCGTCGAGGACCACGTATTCTTCATAGACCTCGCCATCACGAACCGTAAAGCGCGTGGTCGGCAACGCATCGATGACTTCGTTGGCGAAGAGCACACCGTCCCAGTCCTGCTCCGGTGGCCCATCGAGCCATAACGCGCGCGCAAACAACGCCGCCGGCAAGGCGGCATGCAACCGCTCGCGCTGTCGTTCGCGCAGGTCGGCGCTGGGTTCGAGGATCATGAAACGACGCGGCAACCGACCCGCGGCGTCGAGCGCGAGCAACGCGGCTTCCGCGAAGGCGCCACTACCGCCGCCCAGCTCGAGGAAATCGGCGTCGGGACCCAGGGAGGCGAGGACAGGCTCGAAGGCGCGGACCACGCAACGGGCGAAGAGCGTGCCGATTTCCGGAGCGGTGACGAAGTCGCCGTCCGCGCCAAACTTGGCCTTGCCCGCGCTGTAATAGCCAAGGCCCGGCGTGTACAGGCAGCGCTCCATGAAACGCGAAAAAGGCATTGGGCCGTGGGAGGCGATCTCCTCGCGCAGGAGGGCGGCGAGATGATCGGAGTGGGCGCGCTCGTMGGCGCCGGGTTCGGGAAGCTTGGCGTTCATGCCATCAGGATAACGGATGCCGCGCCCCGCTTCAGGGGCGCGGCATCCGGGGCCGATCAGAAATCCTGCTGCAACGACAGGAAGACGCCACGGCGCGGACCGAACTGCGGCGCGCCCACACCGATGCCGGAGCCATCGCGGATTTCATAGGTGCGATCCAGTGCGTTGACCAGGGCCAGCTGGGCATGGGTCTTACCGACACTGGTCAGGTCGAAGTCATGCGCCACGCTGAGATTGAGCTGGAAGTAGCCCGGCAGCGTATCGCCGTTCGGAACGGCGCCGTCGCGACGCAAGCCCGAACCGAACAGATAGTCCGCACCCACGCGGGTGCCCTCGGAGAAGGCGTAGCTGATGCCGCCCGACGAGGTGTACTTCTGGTCGTGATCGAGGTGGATGTAGTTGTTGTAGATGTAAGCGAGATCGTCGGGATTGAAATTGTACTGACCCGTGATGATCCGCTTGCCCACCGAGCGGTTGTACGCGAAGTTGAAGTACGCGGTGAGCGCGCCATCGGTGTAGTTCACCGTAAGCTCGTCGCCCTTGATGCGACCCTGGTCGTAGTTGAAGGTCGAATACACGAGCGCCGTACCGAACTGGCCTTCATCCTGGATACGCGAGACCTTGCGGTAGTAGCTGTCCAGGCCCACGGTCCACTTGTCGCCGATCTTCTGCGAGATGCCCACGTCGTAGTAGCTGGAGCGCTCGGCCAGCGGCGTATCGTCGCCATTGTCCGGCAGCGCATTCGTCGTGCCGGCGAACTTCGCGATGGAGGTCGGGCTGATCTGCTCGCTGGCCGGCGGCGTGAAGTAGCGCGAGTAACCCGCGTGGATGGTCGTGCTGTCGGTCGGCTGGTAGACCAGGCCCAGGCGCGGGCTGAGCTGGCTCTCGGTGCGGAAGGCTTCGTAGCGATCGCCGCGGACGCCGTAGTTCACGGTCCACTTGTCGCCGATGCTCCATTCATCCTGCAGGTACACCGCATAGGTGCGCGCCAGGATGCGGCTGGAATCGAGGATGTTCAGTGGCGTGGTCGAGGTCTGGTTACCGTCGCCATCGGCCGGGAAGACCAGCGAATCGTTGCTCGACGACGCACGCTCGAATGAACCGTACAGGCCGTAGCGCAGCGTGTGATTGTCGCCCAGCGGCGTGGAGAAGTCGGCCTGCAGAGTCGACGCGCGGTTGGCGCGACGCACATCGGAGGCGATGCCGTTGAACATCAGGTCGCCGATGTCGTCCGGCGTGAAGTCCAGGCTGCTGTAACGCTCGCCCGCCGACACCTGGTACGCGGTCGAGCCCATCTTGCCCTGCAGGCTGAGGACGCCGAAGCGCGTCTTCTCCTGCTGGCGCTCGTCCAACTGCGCCGAATCGAAGTTGGTCACGTCGAGGTAGCCGAACTGGGGCGTCTGGCCCGGATTGTTCGGGATCTCGAAGCGATTATTGGTGACGCCGAACATGAAGCTCAGGCGCGTGTCGTTATTGATCAGGTAGGAGACATCGCCAAACGCCTTCACCTGGTTGGTGTGGTCGTGGATCGGCTTGCGGCTGGACGTGGGGTTCTCGATGCCGACATCGTTCTCGAGGTAGTTG
>NZ_JBFUJE010000477.1:0-3007 GCF_056401535.1 Luteibacter sp. P4_E6
TCGGAAAACGTGCTCGCCGCATCCAATGCCGGCGTACCGGTGATTCTCAACGACGACTCCAATGCCGGTCTCGCCTACAAGGATACGGTTGCCCGCATCCTCGGTCGCGAGCTTCCGCTACGTTTCGTCGAGCCGGTCAAGAAGGGCTTCCTCAAGCGCGTCTTCGGAGGTTGAGCATGGGTATTCTCGATTTCCTGAAGCGCAAACCCGAAGCGACTGCGGGCGTAGCCAAGGAGCGACTGCGCATCATCGTGGCCCAGGAGCGCTCCACGCGCGGCGGTCCCGACTACCTGCCGCTGCTGCGTAACGAGCTGCTCGAAGTCATCCGCAAGTACGTCAATGTCGACGTCGATGCCGTGAACGTCACGCTCGACCGCGACAGCGGTCACGAGGTGCTCGAACTCTCGGTCGCCCTTCCCGACGGCAAGCCCGCCACCTCGGCATGAACGTATCCGATCCCGCCGACGCGGTCCTCCGCGTCGGCGCCATCGGCTTCGACGAACCGCGCGTCCTGCTCGCCCGCTACGGCCTGATGCTCATCGAGGTCGCGGATGGCGACGCCATTCCCGGCAGTTTCTGGGGCGACACCGAGGCCGGCATCATCGGCACGACGGTCTACGCCCGTGCCGATACGCCCGTGCACTCGCTACTGCACGAGGCCTGCCACCTCATCGTGCTTCCCGAAGACAAGCGTGCCCTGGTGCATACCGACGCCACGGACTCCATCGAGGAAGAAGACGCAACCTGCTACCTGCAGATCGTCCTCGCCGGGCAATTGCCGTCCGTCGGTTCCACACGCCTGATGGAAGACATGGACCGCTGGGGTTACACCTACCGACTGGGTTCAACGCGTGCGTGGTTCGAGCAGGATGCACCGGAAGCGCAAGCGTTCCTGCGCGAGCGCGGCTTGCCAACGCGTTCCTTGTAGGAGCCGATTCATCGGCGATCCCGCGGCAGCGGGCAAGACCGTCGCAAGCTCTCAATCGCCGATGAACCGGCTCCTGCCAGGCGAGGGCTGCCGTCAACCCGACTAACCCGGCTCGTTGCGCTCGATCTGCGACACGACGCTCGAAGCGGCGCCAGCCTGCGTGCGAGCGAGGCGACGGCGCTCCAGCGTGGCGTAACAGATCCACGCGGCCAGGCCGATCAGGCACATGCATGTGGTGCCGATGGCGAGGGCGAGCATGCTGCCGGACAGCGCCGGCGAGAGTACGCCGGCGACGACGGCCGTGAACATCAGGCTGCCGAAGGCCTGGACGGACGACACCCCACCGCGCTGCTCGGGGAAGCGATCGAGCAGGAGCAGGGTCAGGGTCGGAAAGGCCAGTTGTACGCCACAGCCATAGAGAGCCAGTGGCAGGGTGGACCACGGCACGCGTGGATGGTCCAGCGTCAGCGCGAGGATCAGGTTCAGGGCACACGACGACAGCATGGCCGCGTAACCCCAGTTCACCGTGCGCGCCGCACTCGCCCGCCCGGCCACGCGGCCGGAAACGAAGGCACCGAAGACCATGCCGCTGACGACCGGGACAAACAACCAGGGGAAGCCATCGGCGCCCAGATGGAGCAGGTCACGGATCAGCTGCGGCGCCGACGCGATGTAAAGGAACAGACCAGCGAAGTTGATCGAACTGGCGATCGCCAGCGGCCAGAACGGCAGGTCGCGAAGAATCGTCAGGTAGCCGTGCAACAAGGGCCGCGGTCGGAACACCGTGCGCTTTTCCTTCGGATGCGATTCGACCAGCAGGCGCGCCACACTCACCGTGAGCGCCACAGTGAAGGCAGCCAGGGCCCAGAAGATGCCCCGCCAGCCATCGATGCCGAGCAACCACGCGCCGATGATCGGGGCGATGGCCGGCGCCACGCCGAAGATCATCATTACCTTCGACATCATCCGCTGGGCCTCTTCGCCCTGCATGGTGTCGCGCACGACGGCACGCCCGATGACGATGCCCGCGCCGCCGCACATGCCCTGGACGATGCGGCAGCCAAGCAGGAAGCCGAACGTCGGTGCCATCGCCGCGCCCACCGAGGCGACGGCATAGATGGCCATGCCGGTCACGATGACCGGCTTACGCCCGTAGGCATCCGACAGGGCGCCGTGAAACAGGCTCATCACGGCATAGGCAAGCAGATACACGCTGAGCAGCTGCTGCAAGGCCACTTCGCCCACGCCGAAGTCGCGCCCGATATCCGGAAAGCCCGGAAAAATGGCGTCGATCGAGAACGGCCCGATCATGGACAGGGCCGCCAGCAGGAACGGCAGGTAGCGCCGCAGGTCGCGGGTCGCGGAGGTCATGGACCTTCAAGGCGGTGGCAAGGGGACTGAGCGAGTATAGCTTCAAGGTTTCGGTCCATAATCGTGCCATCGAACTACGCAGGAGTTGCCGTGGGTTACACCGGTTTTCTTGCCGTCGGCATCGGCGGCGCACTCGGTTGCTGGTTGCGCTGGGGGCTGGCCATCATGTTCAACCCGCTCTTCCCGAACCTCCCGCTCGGCACGCTGGCGGCCAATCTTGCCGGCGCCCTGCTCATGGGCGTCACGCTGGGCGTGTTCGACCACTTCACTGCCTTGCCGATGGAAGCGCGGCTGCTTGTCGCCACCGGATTCCTCGGCGGCCTTACGACCTTTTCGACCTTCTCGGCCGAGGCCACCGGCTTGCTCCTTCGCGAGCAGTACGGCTGGTTCGCCGCGCATATCGGGTCAAACCTGGTCGGCTCCATCGCCATGACGATTGCCGGCCTCTTCATTACACGCGGAGTACTGAAGCACTTTTAAGCGCCACGCCGCGCGGGGCGGCGAGAGGATCACCAGGGATCACATCGATGAGCCACGATTCTTCTTCTCTCAAGGCACGGGCGCAGGCCCTGCTGGAACAGGCCGGCATCACCCTCGGCGGAAACCGGCCCACCGACCTCGTCGTGCATGACGAGCGCACCTATCCCCGCGTATTCGCGCACGGCTCGCTAGGCCTGGGCGAGGCCTATATGGAMGGCTGGTGGGACG
>NZ_JBFUJE010000478.1:0-3004 GCF_056401535.1 Luteibacter sp. P4_E6
ACCGATAGGAACATCGGCAAATACGGCATCGATGGCAAGCTGGAGGTGGCGAGGCCGGTTTTGCAAATTCGCCGCGGTGCCTTCCAGGCTATTGTCGGCGCGACTATTGCCGATGTGATCGGGCAGGGCGACGACGAACCCTGCACGGACAAGAAAGACCGCCAGGTCCCGATACGCCCAGGGTGTGCCGCCGTTGCCGTGAGATACCACGATCAACGTACGGTTCGACCCCGCCGTAGGAGCATCTACCGCAACGTTCAGTTCGTAAGGTCCGAACGGTTCTTTGCGTTGCGGATAGTCGGTTGGGTAGAGGACGACGAGCGGTACGGCCGTATTCTGGATCACGTCGAAGCATTCAAGGCGACGATATCCGACATTGCATGCCATGTAGTTATCCTGTGGTTCAACCGCATCGTAGCAAAGCGACTTCGCCGGGAGCGACAGAACCATGACATGGCCAACCATCGTCGCGAGCAACCTGACAACGACCGGCGTGGGCGTCCTGATCGTTGTAGTTTCATTGAACCGGCTGCTCGGCATGCTCTGGCCGTTCGCACTGGCTGTTCCCCTCATCCCGATCTTCCTGCTCGCCTACTCGGGCTACCCCGATGCCGTATACCTGTGGAGCTACCTGCCGATCGGGGTGGCGATCGCCCTGCGGAAGAGGGTAGGTACGTTCCCCAGGGATCCAGACCGCTGATATGCTGCCGCCACCGGACGGTCGCTGCCGTTCATTCCACTGCCGAGTGATCCGATGCATGCATTGACGCGTTGCATTTTCCTGCTGTGTCTGGCCTTCGTGGCGGGCTGCAACCAGGACAGCATGATTGCGAAGTTCACGCCTCATCCTGAAGCGGAGATCGCCAGGCAGGCGATCGACGACTGGCGAACCGGACACGTCGATCGCCTGGCGGTGTTGCTGTCCCCGGCGCTTGCCGGCGACACGGAACAACTGATTGCCGGGGGCGCGCAGTTATCCTCAGCGGCGCCGCTCTCGGTAAAACTGGTCGGGCTCAAGAGGCACGTCACGAACGACGTGAAGCGCTACGACCTCATGTATGAGTATGCATTCGGAGGGCGTTGGATGATCGCGGAAGTGGTGATCATCGAACAAGGCGATCGCCGCGAAATCGCAGGTATCCATGCGCAGATGCATGACCGGTCGCTCGAGCAGGTCAACGATTTTACGCTCGGCCAGAAGAGCGCCGAGCACTACCTCGTGCTGTTCCTGTGCTGCCTGTCGCCGTTGGTCAGCCTGACCGCGTTCGTGCTCTGCCTGCGGACGCCGATGCGTCGACGCAAGATCTGGTGGGCCTTGTTCACCCTGGTCGGTTTCGTCACGTGGTATTTCAACTGGAGCACCGGCGAGCTCGAGTTCCGACCGATCTCGTTGCAGCTGTTTGGTGCCTCCGCGTTCGCCTCTCCCTATGGTCCCTGGACCCTTGGCGTTTCGATACCCGTCGGGGCGATCTGGTTCCTGCTTCGGCGCAAGAAGCTGTCCGCTCCTCGCGGTGAGCCCGAACAGGTCTCCACCCCGRCGGAGTAGCGCGGGGTAGGTCGAGTTCGGCTCTAGTCCGTGGTCGCCGTCACGAAGCGGTTCCGGCCAGCGTGCTTGGCACTATAGAGCGCGCGGTCTGCATGCATGACCACGCCCTGCACGTGATCCGGTGCGCGCGTGGCCACGCCGATGCTCACGGTGACACGGCTATCGATGCCGTTGCCGTGTTCTAGTTGTGCGTCGTAGACGGCCCGATTCATTCGCCGCGCCACCACTTGCGCGCCGTCCTCATCGGTCCCCGGAAGGATGACCACGAACTCTTCGCCGCCGTAGCGGGCGATGAAGTCGGCTGGGCGCCTCAGCGTACCCGCGAGCAAACGTGCAACTGAGCGCAGCGCGACATCGCCCTCGAGATGGCCGAACGTGTCGTTGAATGTCTTGAAGTGGTCGATGTCGATCATGAGCACGCTGAGTGCGCGTTGCTCGCGCGCGGCCTCTTTCGTTCGTTCGTCCAGGGCCTGATCGAACGCGCGCCGGTTAGGAATGCCGGTCAATTCGTCGAGGAGGGAGACGCGTTCGACGGTGGACAAGGCCTCGGCGAGGCGGTCGCGGGTGCGAGCGAACCAGAACTGGGTCTGGGTGACACGGACCACGTAGGCGAGCATCGCGAGGGCGAGGATGCTGCGTCCGAACATGCCCTGTCGTTCGGTGATGCCGAGGCTGAGGGCGAAGATCGCTGCCAGCAGCAGRCCGGGAGCGAGACTCACCGACAGCTGGCGAGCCCATTTGTGCCGAATCGGCTCAAAGGGTCCAGGCGTAGCGTTCGCATGCAGCAGGCAGGCCAGGGCGATGAATGGCACCGTCGGCAGGACATCGGCCATGCGTTGCAGGGCGAGTGTGTCGGGGTAGAGCTCGTCGTGATTGTGAATGCCGGCACAGATGGCATAAAGCGCCAGAAATACGGTGCCGATGCCGAAGAATCGGTGGTCACCCTCATTGGTCGCAGTGACATAGCGCACGAGGAAGGTACCGAAAAGAAAGAGATTCTCGACATCGAAGGCTACGACGACCCAGCCCATGTCTTCTGGCTTGAGGAAGCCATAGGCGTCGGTGAGGTCGCGCACGCCGAGATAACAGAGCACCACCAGCAGGAGGAGGAGCACGCCGTCCACGATGCGGCGCGCATGCGAGGACGGCTCGTCGGGCGTCGTCACGGCGGCATACAGGAGTGGCGCGCCGTAACTGATGAAGAGGACGTAGGTGGTAATGAGGTTCTCGTCCGTCCCGGACTGCGCAATGGCGTAGGTCATGCCGGCGACCCAGCAGCCGATGCCGAGAGCGAGGCAGACGATGTAACGACGGTCATAACCAGGCTTGCGCAGGCAAAACATGGTGTAGGTGAGGGCGACTACGGCGGAAAGGAGCATCGCGTAGTCGGCAAGTTCGGGTGTTTGCTCGTGCAAGGCTGGGGGAATGAGCAGATGCGCGAGCGGTAATGCCGCCACC
>NZ_JBFUJE010000479.1:0-3002 GCF_056401535.1 Luteibacter sp. P4_E6
CGAGGCGGCCCTGCTCCTCGCGGAACGGTGTCTCGGGGAGTGCGCCCTTGCCGTAGGCCTCGAAAGGGCCAAGGTAGTGCTTGAGGCCGGTGACCAGGGCGACGTGACGAACGCTGCCGGTCGGTCGCAGCCCGTCGAGCAGGTGGCGAACCATCGCGGCATTGACTCGTATGTTTTCGCGCTCGTTGGCCTGCCGCGACCAGGTGGCGATGTAGACGTGGGTCGGCGCGATGTCGGCGAGCGCGACACGGGTGCCCTCGGCATCGGTGAGGTCGGCCGCCACGGCTCGTACGGCGGTCTGCGATCCCGGGCGGCGGGCGAGGGCGGCGACCGGCCAGCCGTCCTTGACAAGACGTTCGGTAAGGGCGCTGCCGATGATGCCGCTGGCGCCGACGATGAGGGCTTTGTCGTTCATGGGGAGCTCGGGGAGGGAGGCCCTGTAACCATGGAGCCGCAAGGCGACCGTTCCAACCGTGCGAATCAAACGGGCGTTAGTTTCTTCATCACACGCGGAGGACTACTATCCGGTCCGCAAGGGCCGCCGTGTGCGCCCGTTCCACCTCCCATTCGAAGGAAGCTTCATGTCCGTACACCTGGTTGCCGCGCTCGACGAGAATTTTGCCATCGGCAAGCAGGGAGGGCTGCCCTGGCACCTCCCCGAAGATCTGCGTCACTTCAAACGACTGACCACGGACAAGTCCGTGCTGATGGGGCGCAAGACCGCCGAGTCGATCGGCAAGGCCCTTCCGGACCGTGTGAACTACGTGCTTTCGCGCAAGGGCGAGGCGCCGTATCCGGGCCAGATTACTGTCCGTTCGGTGGCCGAGGCGCAGGCAAGCTGCAACCACGCGGGCCTCATGGTCATCGGCGGCGGCGAAGTCTTCCGCGAGGCGCTGCCGTACGCGCGCACGCTGTACCTGACCTGGGTCTACGCCGCGGTGGATGGCGCCGACGTGTTCTTCCCGGGCATCGATTTCAAGGAATGGGCCGAGGTGTCGCGCGTGCACCACAAGGCCGACAAGGAACACGCCCACTCGTTCGACATGGTCGAATACGTCCGGAACGTCTGATGCATGTCGTTGCCGGCGTCCTCGTCGACGGTGCCGGACGGATCCTGATCGCGCAGCGGCCGCCGGGTAAGCACCTGGCGGGCATGTGGGAATTCCCGGGCGGCAAGCTGGAGCCGGGCGAAACGCCACTGATGGCGCTGGAGCGCGAGCTAGACGAGGAACTCGGCATCGCGGTCGATCCGCTCTCTTTCGAGGCGCTCGTTCGCATTCCGTGGAACTACGGCGAGCGCGGCATGTTGCTTGAAGCGATCCTCGTGCGCGCCTGGACGGGCGAGCCGAAGGCGCTCGACGCGGCCGAGATCCGCTGGCTCGATCCGCGTGATATCGATCCCGCGATGCTCGCGCCCGCGGACCGGCCCATCCTGGCGGCGACGCGGCTGCCGGTGCATTACCCGATCACACCGCCCGACGTGTCGGCCGATGATGCCGTCGCTTTGCTCACGAGCGCGCTGGCGCAGGGTGAGCGGTTGCTTCAGCTTCGCGTGCCAGGGCTGCCGGTCGATGCGTTGCGCGGTGTGGCCGCTCGCGTGCTTCCGGAGCTGCGTGCGTTGGGTGCGACCTTGCTGCTCAGCCGCGATATCGACGGTGCGCTCGCATTCGGCGATGGCGTGGGGGTGCATCTGGCGGCATCGCAGCTCCATGCCCTGGATACGCGACCCTTGCCACTGTCACAGACCGTCGCTGCGTCGTGTCACAACGCGGCCGAACTCGCACGTGCCTCGGCGCTGGGTTGCGACTTCGCGACGTTGTCTCCGGTGCACGCTACGGCGAGCCATCCGGGTGCCGAACCGCTGGGCTGGCCGCGTTTCGCGCAGCTGGCTGAAGCGGCGTCGTTGCCGGTGTATGCGTTGGGCGGGCTCGGGCCGGATGACGGGATGGAGGCGCGGCTGCATGCGGCGCAGGGGGTTGCGGGGATTCGTGGCTTTTTTTGAGCCTCAAAGCATCGCCGCTGAAGCGGCTCCCACAGGGGTGGCCTTGCTCCTTGTGGGAGCCGATTCATCGGCGATAGATCGCAAAGCGATCCTTACTTGGACTTTAGCCGCGCCACCAACGCCCTCAACACACCCTGCGTTTCATCCGCAAAGAAATCGTCGATGAAGCCCGGGTCGAGTAGATCGGTCGTATCGCCCCACACCGCCACCAGATCCGCACGCGCAATGGCGCGCGTGCGCAGCATCGCCTTCGGTGGCAACTTGAGCATGTCGGTCATCCACATCACGGCGCGTTGGACGACCTGCTCGACGGTCGCCAGTTCGTCCACCAGGCCGATGACATGGGCCTGCTCGGCATCGACCATGGCGCCCGCGACAAGCAGGCGTTCCGCGCGGTAATTGCCGACGATGCGGCGCATGGCGAACTGGATCGGCTCCGGCACCGACAGGCCCACCTGCACTTCGTTGAGGCCGATCTTGTAAGGGCCGTGCGCCATGATGCGGTAGTCGCAGAACAGCGCGACCACGGCGCCGCCGGCCGGGCTGTGACCCGTAATGGCGGCCACGGTGGGGATGCTCGACGCGGCGATCGCACCGCAGAGGGCGAAGAACTCGTTCCAGAATTCCTGCACGCCCGCGCGATCGCGCTGGATCAGCGCCGGTACGTCCACGCCTGCAGAAAACATGCCCTGCGCGCCGGAGATGACGATGCCGCGCGCACCGTTGGACGGCGCTTCGACGATAGCCTCGCGCAGCGCACGCACGAGATTGATGTCGAACGCGTTGACCGGGGCACGCGCCATGCGGATTTCATGGATGCCGCCGTCGTGCGGAAGGATGTCGAGCATGGGCGCGTGTCCGTCGGTGATGTTGGGGGGATTATGACCGCGCAGTGCGGCGAGGGCATGCCGCACTGCGGCCGGGGCCTGTCTTAAGGGTGCAGGTCCTTGTCCGTCCAGGTGTAGCGTAGGGCGTAGTCGAGGTTGACGGAGCCGTTGGC
>NZ_JBFUJE010000480.1:0-2981 GCF_056401535.1 Luteibacter sp. P4_E6
CCTCACGGGCACCAAATACTCGGTTGTTCTGCAAGGCATCCGCCAGGTTGGCGGCCGCGCGTTGCCGTTTACAACGTTCGGATTCGAGACCTCTTCCATCGCCGCACCCGCAGGCGGCCGCCCAACTCAGGCTGGTACTTCAGCCGGAGCTAGCGGTGCGTCCGCCGGGCAGATGCCCGGCGGAACTAACGACGCGTCTCAGCCGATTACTTATGCGACCACGGGTATCGATGCTTCCGGGCGCGCGTTAGGTACGCCAGCCGGCTGCTCAGCGCAAGTACGGCCGCTGGTGCTGTGCCGTCTGAAGAGCTACCTGGACAAAGGTGTGTTTTATCCCGGCCAGGACAACGCGGGTGAGATGGGGAATGGGCAGTGGCGGCTCAATTCCCGAGAGTCGATCAGCTCTAAAGATGTCGTCCAGGCCGTTCGGTCAATGCGCAAGGCGGGACACRGGAAGGTCACCGCGCGCGCGGTGCCAGTCGTGCAAGGTGGCGACGTCGGAGCCGTTAGCGGCAACGTCGCGTTGATCGATGGCTCGCCAGTCGTTGGTGCCGCTATCTCGTTCGGAGACAAACGCGTCCAGACTGACGTTAACGGGCACTTCGTTCTCACGGAAGTCAGCTCAGGCCATCAAACTCTCTTCGTCGACGGGAGTGGCGTCCCGGCCGATGGAGGGACATTGGGCCAGTTCGTCGCGGGCGTCGACATTGCTGCTGGCACTGAGACAAGGCTTCCGTACCGCCTGTATCTTCCGAAGATAATCGCGCGGGATCGTATCCGTCTTGCGTCCCCGACGCTTACGGATATGGTTGTCACTCATCCGGATCTTCCGGGCCTCGAGATTCGGGTTCCGAAGGGAACCGTGATTCGTGATCACAGCGGTAAAGTGGTCACGGAATTAGCGATCGTGCCGATGCCTGTCGATCGGGCACCAACGCCGGCCGCCGGTAACTTCCCGATGTACTTCAGCCTGCAGCCGGGTGGCGCTACGGTTCAGAACATCAATCCAGATGGCGAGCAGGGTGTATCGATCACTTACCCGAATTATTCACGCGCACCGGCAGGTGCTGCTGCGGAATTCTATGTGTATCGGCCGGACAACGGTTGGACTGTTTACGGCACGGGCGTTGTTACCAGCGATGGTCGCCAGGTAAAGCCTGAGTCGGGAGTCAGACTGAATTATCTCATGTCGGGAAGCTACGGCCTGAGTGAGCAACACCCGCCTGACGATAATCCGACTGTGCCGTGCGGTGCCTGCGCGGCCGATCCCGTGGACCTTTGGAGTGGAACATTTCTCGAAGAGGAGAATGACATCGTCATAAAGGATGTTATTCCCCTCACACTCTCTCGGCACTGGCACGACAACGCCTACCATCCTCTCGACCAACGGATGTTTGGCGGGTGGCGTTCGAACTATGACATCTACGTTCAAAGTCCGAATGCGGACTTCTCTGCGCCGATTGTTCGCCTTCCCAATGGGAACGGGATGAAGTTCAGTCAGATTGCCACTCGAGCGGGCGATACCTACACGTGGCAATACACCGGAGATCGCTCGCAATGGTACGGGRCCGTCTTGGAAACCGTTTCCTACAATGACCGGTGTGGTGCCATCATTGAATGCTATTTGCTGACGACGGTTAATGGGACGGAGTATCAGTTCACTAATTCATATCCGAGCAACGGCGCTCCGAGTCAGCTTACTTTTATTCGTGACCGGTTCCACAATCAAATTGCGTTTACTTGGAATGCGGGTTTGTTGCAGCAGATCACATCGTCGAGTGGCCGCTTTATAACGCTGGCTTATGACGCGTACAACAATGTCAGTACCGCCACAGATAACGCGGGCCGCACGTGGAGCTATTCATACCATAGAGAGAAGCTACCGACGCTAGTTCAGTCTAACCGCGCAAAAAAAGCGATCAATGCCACGGCGGCAGCGACAGACGATCCGCTGTCCTACGCGTACTTTCTGGACTCGGTGAYGTTTCCAGATGGCTCCGTGAAGAAATACACCTACCAAGATGACTACGTGACTCCCGCCGGCCCTCCAGGAAGCAGCTATTCCGTGCCTGGGACGCTCCTAACGGCGACAGATCGGAACGGGAAAATCATTCTTTCAAACACCTACGAGAACGGAAGCACTCGGGTACTGAAGCAGACTCGGGCTGACGGGAGTGCCTATCAGCTCGCCTACACCATGGCGAACAAAGTGCCTTCGCGAGTGCAAGTAACCGATCCGCTTGGAAACGTAAGGGCGGTGGACTTCGATCCGGCCTCTGGTTATCCAATTGCAGAGACGCGGGCATTTGGTACGCCCCTGGCTCAGACTACGACCTATAGCCTAAACGGCGCCGGTCGGGTAGATAGCCAAGTTGATTCGCTAGGCCGAAAGACGGCGTTTGAATACGACGCGACGGGCCACCTTTCCAGACGGACCCGGTTAGCTGGCACGGCCAATGCTGTCACATCTCAGTACACGTGGAGTCAGGACTACGGACTCCCTTTGACTAGTACCGACGAGCTCGGCCACACAACGAAATACGAGTACGTGCAAGGCTGCTTGTCGGCAGTAACTGACGCCTCGGGAATCAGCACGACCATCGTGTGTAATGCACAGGGGCAGCCCGYCAAGGTAGCGGACGCTGCCGGTAACACGAGGACTTTCGAATACGAAGGCTTCGATCTTAGCAAGGTTACGGATGCTGCGGGAAGAGCTACTTCTAGGCGTGTCGACAGCCTTGGGCGGATTACGGCCGCCGTCGATAGTGCAGGAAGAACAACGCAATTCATCTCGGACACGAACGACCGCGTGATCGCCATAACCTCCGCGCAGGGAGAGCTGACACGGTACAGCTACGACTTTGAAGGGCACCTCACACACGTTCTCCGGGCGAACGGAGCGAGCACGGCTTTCAATTACAACGCCCTCTACATGCGCACCCAGCGCGTAGATGCTGCCGGTCAGTCAGAGACTTGGTCTT
>NZ_JBFUJE010000481.1:0-2980 GCF_056401535.1 Luteibacter sp. P4_E6
CGCCTTCGAAGCGATCCGTCGTGACGATGTTGACGACACCGCCGATGGCATCGGAGCCGTAGATCGACGAGGCGCCATCCTTGAGGACTTCGATGCGCTCGACGATCGCCACGGGAATGGTGGAGAGGTCGGTAAGGCCGTTAAGGCTGGTGGTCCAGCGACGGCCGTTGACCAGGATCAAGGTACGCACGGCGCCAAGGTTACGCAGGTTGGCGTAGCGGCCACCGGCGTCGGTGCTGGATGAGAGCGTGTCCTGCGGTGTGACTTCCGGCGTCCCCGCGGACGGAATACGGCCGATGACATCGGCCAGGCTGGTGAGGCCCGTGTCGCGGATGGCCTGGCGATCCATGGTGAAGACGGGCTGGGCGGTTTCGACGTCGGTGCCGCGGATTCGCGAACCGGTGACGCTGACGTTCACCGGCGCAAGCATCTCGGCGGACGGACTGGTCTCTTGGGCGCGGACGCCAACGTTGAGCAAACAGGCTCCGAGCGCTACGGCAAGCGCTACGCGTCGCCCTGCGACGAGGCGCTTGTGCCCGGAATTGACGTACATACCCTGAAGCCTCCCAAGCCCCGCCATACCCCACCCGGGCTCGACGATCCCCCGAAGATAACGCGTGCGGCGTGACGGCGGCAACCGGCGGAAGTCATGCTCTCCTTCCGCCGGCCGCCTCCTGGCTCGTTACTGGGTCGATGCCGTCGTCTGCGGCTGGCCGGGGCCGATGTTCTTCTCCAGGAACGCCGCGAGCCGGTTGTACATCTCCTCGACATTGGCTGGCTTGACGAAGCCGTGGCGCTCGTCGGCCTTGGTCAGCGTCTCGTACGGCTTGTGCGCCGCGTCCAGGGCCGCACGCATGGCCTTGAACTGGGCAAACGGGGCGCGCTGGTCGTCTTCGCCGTGAATCAGGAATACCGGCACGTCGATCTTGTCGGCGAGATGGACCGGGGAGTTCGCCTCCAGGTCGGCCTCGTCCCGGCCGATGACGCGGGTGAGGTAGTTGACGCCCGACTTCTTCTCCTGGATGTCGCCCTTGTTGTACATCATGTCCAGATCGTAAATGCCATCGTAGGCCACGGCGCACTTGAACACGCCCGGTGCGCGCACCGGGGTCATCAGGGCCGAATAGCCGCCGAAGCTGGCGCCGAAGACGCACACCCGCTTCGGGTCGGCATAGTTCTGCGCGATCGCCCACTTCACGCCGTCGATCAGGTCTTCCTGAATCCGCGTGCCCCACTTCAGGAAGCCGGCGGTTTCAAAGCTCGTCCCGCGCAGCGCCGAGCCCCGGTAATTCACCTGCAGCACGAGATAGCCGCGGCTGGCCAGGAACTGCGCGTTAGTGTCGTAGTACCACTCGTCGGCGATGCCGTGAGGGCCACCGTGGGGCAACAGCACCATCGGCAAATCGGCCTCCGGGCGACCCTTCGGGAAGGTGAGGATGGCCTCGAGTTCCAGGCCGTCGCTGGCCTTGAAGTGGAGGGGACGCCGCTCGGACATCGTCGCCGGGTCGATCCACGGCTTCGCATCGAACAGCTTGCTGACCTTGTAGGTTTTGGTATCGATGAGCATGTAGCGGCCGGGTTCGCGGTCGCTCGTCACCTCGAACATCAGTTGGCCGCCGTCCCGACTGAAGTCGACGAACTTGACGAAGGTGCCTGGAAACTTCAGCGACAAGGCCATATGAAGCTTCGAGATCGGCGCCTGCGGGTCGATGTATTCAACCTTCGGAATGCCCGTGTCGACGATCGTGCCGAAGGGACGCAGGGGCGCCGGCGTCCACAGGCCGCCTGGGGATACCTTGCCGAAGTCGTCCTTACGGATGACCTTGAGGTTGCTGCCGTCCTCGTCCTCTTCAATGAGCTCGCCGCCCCGGCCTTCGGGGCTTGCGACGGCATAGAACCGTTTGTCGTTGTTCGCCACGGAAGCCAGGGGCCGCAAGCCGCGATGTTCCTGATCGAGGGCGAGCTTCGCCCAGCCGCCGCCCTCGCGGTGGTACACCGCCCACTTGTAGTCGATACCATCGCCGTAAGCGAAGCGCGCCGTGCCATCGGGCGCGATCATGAAGTTCATGTTGGGCTGGCCGATGTCGGCCAGCTGCTTGCGTGCGCTCGTCTGCGCATCGATGTCGTATAGGGTGCTGCGTTCCTGGTCGTTCCACAGGGTGGCGCGCGCGTAGAAGTGGCCGTTCGCGTCGATCGGTGCGCCTTCGAGGGTGCCCCACCCGCGGTCGATCGCACGCGTGGCGTTGCGCCTGCCGACGGCTTCGTAACCGAAGAGGTAATCCGGGTTTTTGCCATTGACGTCGATGGCCATCAGCTCGCCGGTGTACGAAGCCTGCCCGATCGAGCCGTCGATCTTGCCGCGCGCAACCACCAGTCGGGTGTTGCTGGCCCAAAGCATGTTCGCTGGTGTTTCGTAGGGCGGCATGCGGATCAGGGTCACCGRCGTGGTCATGTCGCCGACCTTGTAGATCGCCAGGCCATCGGTCTTGCCGTCGGGATCGTGGAAGGCCATGGAGACGTACTGGCCGTCCGGCGAAAGGCGGGGCTCGGTGAGTGGCATCCGGYGGGCGAAGTCCGCCACCGGGATCAACTCGGCCGCACCGGCGGCGGTCGTGACAAGGCAAAGCGCGGCCAGCAACGGCCGCACGAAACGGTGATTCATCGTTTACTCCCCTGATGGTGCATCCATGTCGGCGCCCGGTCTCCGGATAGCTCCGTGAGCCGGGCGCCCGCGTGTTACTGCGTCGACGCTGTCGCCTGCTGTCCGCTGCCTATGTTCTTGTCGAGGAATGCCTGCAGCTTGTTATAGAACTCCTCGATGTTCTCCGGCTTGACGAACCCGTGCTTCTCGCCGGACTTGGTGAGGACTTCATAGGGCTTGTGGGCAGCATCCATCGCCGCGCGCATGGCCTTGAACTGGGCGAAGGGCACGCGCTCGTCATCCTCGCCGTGAACCAGCAGGACCGGCACGGTGATCTTG
>NZ_JBFUJE010000482.1:0-2977 GCF_056401535.1 Luteibacter sp. P4_E6
CGGGTGCACCGTACGGCGTCGAGATCTCCCCGCTTCTCAGCGCGCTCGGCATCCCGTGCCAGGCGCCGCCCTGGGGATGGGTGTCGGCGGTGGACCTGACCACGGGCAAGATCATCTGGAAACACAAGAACGGCACCACCCGTGACAGCGCGCCATTCGGCATTCCGCTGCCGCTCGGCGTGCCCGGTCAGGGTGGCACGCTCATCACGGCCGGTGGCATTGCGTTCTTCGGCGCGACGCTCGACTCCTATCTGCGCGCCTATGACGTCACCGATGGTCGCCAGCTCTGGAGTAGCCGACTGCCTGCGGGTGGCCAGGCGACACCGATGAGCTTCAAAGGTAAGGACGGCCGCCAGTACATCGTCATCATGGCCGGTGGCCATGGTTCGCTCGGAACAAAGATGGGTGATTCCGTGGTGGCGTACGCGCTACCCGCACAGTAAATACCCAAATTTGCAAATACACCCAAAATACCCCAACCTCCGCGGGATGCCATAAGGCGCGCCGTCGTCGATCGGAGGTTGGGGATGTTTGCTTTTCAAGGGCCGTTTGGCCGTCTTGCCGGGTATTCGGCAGCCGTGGGGCTGCTGGCCCTTTCCCTGCAGGCGCCGGCCGCATCGACACCCCCGCATGCACACACCATCACCTACGACCGCTACTCGCTGAGTATCGACGGCAAGCCGACCTACCTCTGGTCGGGATCCTTCCACTATTGGCGCCTGCCCTCGCCGGATCTGTGGGCCGATGTCCTGCAGAAGATGAAAGCCGCGGGCTTCAACGCCGTGGAAATCTACTTCGACTGGGGTTACCACTCGCCCAAACGCGGGGTCTATGACTTCTCGGGCATCCGCGATGTCGACCGTCTTCTGGACATGGCGCGGGACGCAGGCATTTACGTCATTGCCCGTCCGGGCCCGTACATCAACGCGGAAACCGACGCGGGCGGCTTTCCTGGCTGGCTGGTCACGACCGCCGGCAAGCCCCGGTCCACCGCACCGGACTACACCGCCGCCTATCGCGAGTGGATGACGCAGATCGATCGGATCCTCGCGCGTCATCAGTTCACCGATGGCCGTGGCACCGTGCTGCTTTATCAGGTCGAGAACGAGCTTTACGACGATTCCGCGGATAGCCGCCGCTACATGCAGGACATCGAAGACAAGGCGCACGCCGATGGCATCACCGTGCCACTGATCGGCAACCACAACGATAACTTCTTCACTGGCGTCGGCGCCGTCGACATGCCCGGCTACGACTCCTATCCGGCGGACTTCGACTGCACGCGTCCCGAGCGCTGGAACGGTGTGTACGACTTTGCAAGCGAACGAAAGCGCCTGACTCACTCGCCGTTGCTCTTCCCGGAATTCCAGGGAGGCGCGTTCGACGTCTGGGGTGGTCCCGGCTATGAAGCCTGCCGCAAGCTCACCGGCCCGGACTTCGAGCGCGTGTTCTACGAGTCGAACATCGCCGCCGGCTCGACCATGCAGAACTTCTACATGACCTACGGCGGGATCAATTGGGGCTGGCTGTCGTCGCCGGGCGTTTACACTTCGTACGACTACGGCGCACCGATCACGGCAAACCGGATTCTCACCAACAAGTACGACCAGCAGAAGCTCATCGGTTACATGACGCAGGCCGTCGCGCCGCTCGCGCGGACCGATGCCGTCGCGACATCAGTGCCGGACAACCCGCGCCTTCGCGTCAACGCCCGCGTCAATCCGGAGGACGGCACTCGCTTCTACATCCTGCGGCACGCCGACGCGACGGATACATCGAACGACACCACGCACCTCCGCGTCACCCTGGGCAAGACGGGCGATACGACGATTCCACAGCAGGCGGGCACCGCGATCCGTATCAACGGCCGCGATTCGAAGATGCTTCTCGCCAACTACCGCTTCGGCAGGCAGGACCTGGCGTATTCGACGTCCGAGCTGATGACGCAGCTGCGCGTGGGCGACCGCGATGTCGCGCTGCTTTACGGCCGGCACGATGAAGACGGTGAAACGGTGTTGCGCTATTCGACCGAGCCCACGACACGCGTGATCGATGGCAACGTCACCGCGCACTGGGACGCGGCCACGCATATGCTCCGCCTCAACTATCGCCATGACGGACTGGCGCGAGTCACCATCGGCCAGGGCGAGACATCCCTGCTGCTGTTGATCGGCGACAACGAGACGGCGAAGCACTTCTGGCAGCTGGATACGTCAACGGGATCTGTCCTCGTGCGCGGCCCTTACCTCGCGCGGACTGCCACTGGCGAGGGCGAGCAGTTGGCTCTTACCGGCGACACCGACAAGGCCGGTGACATCGAGGTGTTCGCTGGCCCGGGTATCCATGGTTTTACGTGGAATGGCGCGCCCGTGACAGCGAAGGTCACGGCCTCCTCAAGCCTGCAAGGCCATATCGACGGTCCGCAACCTGTGTCGCTGCCGAGCCTCACAGCCTGGCGTATCAGCGAGGCCGCGCCGGAAATCGCACCGACCTTCGACGATAGCGGCTGGACGGCCACCGACCGCACCACCACGCCCAATCCCTACTGGAATCACGAGCTGCCGATCCTGGACAGCGACGACTACGACTTCCATCACGGCAACGTGTGGTATCGCGGCCATTTCACCGCCACCGGCAAGGAAACCGCCATTCTCCTCGCTGCCAACACCGGTGTGCACCTGGGCAACCATGGCATCTTCACCGCCTGGCTCAATGGCCACTTCCTTGGTAACAACCCGAGCGGCGCGCAGCAATTCCCCATCGACCCCAGCTGGCTCAAGGCAGGTGGCGACAATATCGTCTCCGTGCTGGTCGACAACACAGGACACCTCCAGGAAGAACACAGTGGCAGCTTCCGCGAACCGCGAGGCCTCATCGCTGCCACGTTCGCGGGTGCACCGACCGGGATCCGCTGGAAGATCCAGGGCAACGTCGGCGGTGAAAACCTGCCGGATCCGGTCCGCGGGCCGTTCAACGC
>NZ_JBFUJE010000483.1:0-2961 GCF_056401535.1 Luteibacter sp. P4_E6
GTTCCAGCCGACGAACCAGGCGACGTACTCGCCGAGCGTGGCGTAGGAATAGGAGTAGGCGCTGCCGGAAACCGGAAGCATGGCCGCGAATTCGGCGTAGCACAGGCCTGCAAGGGCGCAGGCGAAACCGGCGATGAGGAAGCTGATGACCAGGGCAGGGCCGGCATGAAGTGCGGCGGCCTGGCCGGTGATAACGAAGATACCTGCGCCGATGACGGCGCCGACACCCAGAAGAACCAGATGCTTCGCGGTGAGTACCCGCTTGAGCTCGCCATTGTTTGCATGTGCGCCGGTTTCAACGTGCTCACCAGCGTCTACGTGCGGCGCGGCCTCGATCGGATGCGTCGCGAACAGGTGTTTCAACATGTGTCTCCCCTACTGCCGGAATGTAGCCTTTTATTATTGGGACCGCCGCGTGAGTTACGKTGGACACGCAGCTGCCCTGAAGCGCTGGCACGGCACCATAGCCCAGCGGGGCAAGGCCGTACAAGTTGCATTGCGAGGCACGCCAACGCATTGCATACAGGAGTTGCGGATGTCGACCATGACTTGCGGCGGTTGTGCTCGGACAAGGCGCGATGCTCAGAAGACCATGTTCAGCGCGACCTGCGGTGCCACGTCGTCGGTGGCGTTGCGGCCATCGACGGTGAACTGGACGCCGGCGATCAGGCCGACTTTCGGGTTGAAGTGGTATTCCACGGCGGGCGCGAGGCTGAAGGCATGGCCCGAAGGGAAGGTGTAGGCCGCAAGGCCGCCGGCCTTTCGACGGACGCGGGTACCGCTTTCGCGGTTCCAGATTGCCTCGCCGACCAGCACCCATCGGCGATCGAGTACGTATTCGGCCGCCAGCGAGGCGTTCCAGGCCTGACCGGGCGTAGCGTGGCCGCGGAATCCGGCCGGCGTGCCGTAGACACTCGCGCCACGCAGACGCACGCGGCCGGGCGACGGACTCCAGGCCAGTTGACCACGCCAGCGCAGCGCGTGACCGTTCTCCAGCCACTGGAGCTGTTGGGCGCCAAGGGCGAGCGTCGTGCGCGTGGCGCCGGAGCCCGTGCCGTTGAGGGGATTGCTCTCCAACCGGTGATATTTGCCGGTGGGCAGTCGCTGCGCCGCCGAGACGGCGAGCACCAGTCCGGTGCCGTCGGCCTCCGGGGCCTTGAGACGGCTCTGCACGCGAAGGGCGGAATCGCCCATGCGCAGGCCATCGCTGTGCCTGCCGTCGACCGACGTGCGTGCCGCGTTCAGGGTGAGCTGCACCGAAATGTTTTCGGTGAGACCGTAGATCATCGGCAAGGCAATCTGCCACTGGCGTGCCGTCGGCTTCTCGGCGTGGCGCTGGCCGGTGCTGTCGAACCAGCCGCGGCTGTTCGTATGGACCAGGTAGGGTTCGACGTTGACCATGCCGGCGGGCAGGGTATTGACGGCCGGCGTGACAAGGGGGCCGGTGAAGTTGGCCTCACCGTGGGCGGATTCAGCGAGGGCGGAGGCCGGGATGGCGGCGGTAACGAGCGTGGCAATGAGGAAACGACGGGGCGACATGCGCGGGTCCTTGCGGTTTGCAGCGGCGGCTGCGGGGCGTCGACGCGCTTCGTGCGCGGCGGAGTCCATCGTAGGCAGGTCATAGCTGCGACCGACATCGGACTTGTCTGAAAAAGACGTGCGAGAATTCCCGCCCGTTTGCCCGAGCCCCGCCATGGACCATCCGTACCCGAGCCTCTCAACCGCGTTCGAGCGCTATGCGGCGCGTTTTCCGCGCGAGTCGGATGTCGTACGTTTCCACGAGTGGCTGCGCGGCGAGGCACGTCCGTTTCACCGCGAGACGCAGAGCGGACACTTCACGGGATCGGCATGGCTGGTGAGTGCCGACGGCGAGCGCGTCCTGCTGATGCACCACCGCAAGTTGCAGCGCTGGCTGCAGTTAGGCGGGCATGCCGACGGCGATGCGGATCTCTCGGGCGTCGCCTTGCGCGAGGCGCGGGAGGAATCGGGGCTGGCCGATCTCGAGGTGCTCCCCGAGATCTTCGACATGGACCTGCACGTGATCCCCGCACGCCGTGACGAGCCCGAGCACTGGCATTACGACGTGCGCTACGTGGTCATCGCCCGTGGCAGCGAGGCGTTTACGGTGAACGAGGAGTCGCTGGCGTTGGCCTGGCGGCCCATCGCGGACCTGGCGACCCATCCGACGGCGGATCCATCGCTTCGCCGGATGGCCGCCAAGTGGCTGGCCATCCGGCAGCACACGCAGCCGCTGTCACCGTAGGAGCCGATTCATCGGCGATCCCGCGGCAGCGGGCCGGGTTGTCGCGAACACCCATTCGCCGATGAATCGGCTCCCACATAGGGCGGGCTGATCAGTCGGCGTACTTCGCCGGTGCCGGGTGCACTGTGCCGCACTGCTTGCACGTGCGTGCGTCAAGCGAGCGGTAGAACTTTTCGAAGACCGGCGGAAAGTCCGATTCGATGCTGTCGAGGACGAAGTATTCCTCGTAGAGCTTATGGTTGCAGTTCTCGCAGAACCACAGCAGGCCGTCACGCTCACCGGCAACGCGGCGCCGTTCGACCACGAGGCCGATGGATTCGGGCATGCGTTGCGGGGAATGGGGTGTGCGTGCAGGCAGATAGAAAATCTCGCCCGCGCGGATCGGGATATCCCGTGCCCCGCCGTCGTCCTGGACCTTGAGCACCATCTCGCCTTCGAGCTGGTAGAAGAACTCGGGGCCTTCGTCGTAGTGATAGTCGGTGCGCGCGTTCGGTCCGCCGACGATCATGATGATGAAGTCACCGTCGACGATGCATTTGTTTCCCACCGGCGGCTTGAGCAGCGCGCGGTTCTCGTCGATCCAGCGTTTCAGGTCGATGGGGGGTAGCAGGCTCATGGGAGGGCACCGTCAAGACGTTCGCACATCTTACCCGTGTGTAGGAGCCGATTCATCGGCGATCCCGCGCAGCGGGCCAGAT
>NZ_JBFUJE010000484.1:0-2960 GCF_056401535.1 Luteibacter sp. P4_E6
GTGGCACAACCACGGTCAAGGGCACGCAGACGCGCTCGGCGGCCGGCGCTCCGGGCTCCCACGCTGCGGCAGGCTCGTGGCTTACGACGAGCTACCAGAGCGCCTCCGAGGGCGTAACGACCTATACGTATAAGGTCGACGGTGACAGCATCAGCATGACCGACCCGAAAGGCGAGTCGTATACCGCCAAACTCGATGGCAAGCCCGTGCCATACAAGGGCGACCCAGGTACCGACATGATTGCCGTCAAGATGGTCGGCCCTACCCTCGTGGAGACATCCATGATGGGAGGCAAGGCGACCTCGGTCGCGAAGTCCACCGTGTCGGCCGACGGCAAGACGATGACCACGACGATTCACAACGAGCTGAGCAAGCGCGATGTCACCCTCGTGGCRCTCAAGCAGTAGATGCCATAGCCCGGCCCCGAGCCGGGCTATTTATCCGGTTGGATCTAGGTAGTTCAACGGTTTCCGGGCACCGCCGGTGGGTGCAAGATCATGCACGCCTGTTCAATCGCTCGCTCGCACTAGGGAGTACCGTGTCTACGGGCAGGATGTCCGGCTTGCAACCGCGTTCCGGTCACGTCACAGGCAGGGGTGTCATATCGATGGTTCACGAACACCGTGCAATCGGTGACTTTGCGGTCGGCCGTTACGTGGCCGGGGTTGTGCTGTGCCTGGCGCTTCTCATCGGCACAGGCCCCGTGTACGCCCAGGCACGCAGCGCGGTGACGGCGCCCGACAGCATCGCCACCCGGGTCATGGCCTGCACCACCTGCCACGGCCTGCGCGGCGAGGGCAGCAACGACGACTACTTCCCCAGGCTGGCGGGCAAACCCGCACGCTACCTGTACAACCAGCTGGTCGCCTTTCGGGACGGGCAGCGAAAGTACGCCCCCATGAACTATCTGCTCGAGTACCTCCCTGACGCCTATCTCCAGGAGATGGCCGAGTACTTCGCCGAGCAGCAAACGCCCTTCCCGACGCTGCCCAAGCCCGATGTCTCACCGGCCGTGATGGCCCTGGGACAGAAGCTGACCCTGGAAGGCGACGAACGCAGGCATATTCCTTCGTGTGTCGCCTGTCATGGCGCCTCACTGACGGGCGTCTCGCCCGACATCCCGGGGTTGCTCGGACTGCGCGCCAAGTACATCAGCGCCCAGCTCGGCGCCTCGCGCTACGGCGCACGCGTCTCGGCGAAACCCAACTGCATGCAAAAGATCACCGTCCTGCTTTCCGATGCGGATATCGCCGCGGCTGCGGCGTACCTGTCGTCCCTGCCCTCGCCGCCGAACCCCGCACCGGCCACCGAAGGTTCGCTCAAGCTGGCACTCACTTGCCAAAGTAGTGAAGCCCGATGAGAACGCATCGCTGGTTCGCGCTCGGATTACTGGTTCTGGCACAGGCCGGATACGGACAGGACACGTCGATCGTCGCGCGCGGTGAATACCTGGCACGCGCCTCCGACTGCATCGCATGCCATAGCAACCCGGGAGATAAGCCCTTCGGTGGCGGCCGACCCATGTCGACGCCCTTCGGCACGCTCTATTCGCCGAACATTTCGCCCGACCGCGCCACCGGCATCGGCGCGTGGACGGCCGACGAGTTCTACAACATGATGCGCACCGGCCGCTCGCGGTCGGGCATGTTGCTTTACCCCGCCATGCCGTTTGCCGCCTACACGAAGATGACCCGGCCGGACATCGACGCGATCTTCGCGTACCTGAAAACGGTGCCGCCGGTGCATCGGCCCAACACCGCGCAGGACCTCCGCTTTCCGTATAACAACCGCACCCTCCTCCTTGGGTGGCGCACGCTTTACTTCACCGAGGGCGAGTACAAGCCCGACCCGTCGAAGTCGAGCGACTGGAATCGCGGCGCCTACCTCGTCGAGGGACCCGGTCACTGCGCGATGTGCCATACCGCCATCAATGCCCTGGGTGGCAGCTCCGCGTCAGCCGCCTATCAAGGCGGACTCATTCCCATGCAGTACTGGTACGCGCCCTCCCTGACCTCCAACCATGAGGCCGGACTGGGCGACTGGAGCATCGCGGACATCTCCGACCTGCTACAGGCGGGCGTTTCCGCGCGCGGCGCGGTCTACGGTCCCATGGCCGAAGTCGTCCATAACAGCCTGCAGTACCTCTCCGACGCCGATATCCGGGCGATGGCCGTTTACTTGAAAGCCCTGCCAGCCACCGGCGCATCGAGCGCGCCCACGCAGGCCGAGGTGCAGGACAAGCTTCGCCTCTTTCCGCTGGGCAAGAAAATCTACGCGGCCCAGTGCGCCACCTGTCACGGCACGCAGGGTGAAGGCAAGGGATCCGACTTCCCGCCGCTGGCCGGCAACCAGTCGATCCAGATGACATCGTCGGTCAATCCGATCCGCATGGTTCTCAACGGCGGCTATCCGCCCGGGACGATACGCAATCCCCGGCCGTACGGCATGCCGCCCTTCGCACAAGGACTGTCGGACGAGGAAGTCGCTGCCGTGGTCACGTATATACGCACCGCCTGGAACAACCGTGGCACCGCCGTCACCGACGCGGACGTCAACGCGTTGCGTTCGGCGCCGCTGGATTAAGAGGACAGCCTGCATGAGCGATATCGACAAAGAACCTGGCAGCGAAGACAAACGTGTCGATGAGATCGTGCGTGCCGGTCCGCGGGGCGCCTTGATGGTCGCCGGCGTCGCTGTCGCCGTCGTCTTCCTGATGTGGTTCCTCTTCTACTTCTTCGCCTTCCTTCCGCGTGGCGTCATTTTTCACTAAGGACTCGTCATGGCCCGAGCGGTTCCCGCAGATCCACATGATGGCGAAGCCGTCGCCAAGCGCATCGAGAATCGTTGGGCGCTCACCATGGTGGGTCTGGTCGCGTTGCTGGTAGCGATGGTGATCTTTACCGGCCTCCACTGGGCGACGATGCCCCCTTCGCGCGTCGAGACAATCAATCCTTCCACCC
>NZ_JBFUJE010000485.1:0-2947 GCF_056401535.1 Luteibacter sp. P4_E6
GGTCGTAGCCGATGACGGGACTACGGTCGGCCACGAAGCTGCGCAGTCCTGCCCATTTCTGTCGCACGTGGGTAATGGACAGTGTCGTTGCCTGCTCGATGTGGTCCACCGCGATGGCAATGTCCATGTCCTCGGGCAAAGCATCGCAGGGCTCACTGGGTGTTTCGTCGGCAGGCGATAGCAACAGACGGCCCGCATCGGGCTTGAAGTAGAACTGCTCGTCGATGTCGATCGTCATGGGCCAGCGGTCGGAGTCGCTACCGGCCGGCGCGTCGACCATGAAGGCGGTCCGCCGCAGTGGTTGAATCTTGATGGGTGCTGCACCGGCCAGGCCAGCGATCTCGTCAGTCCATGCGCCCGCTGCATTGATGAGGATCCTTCCGCGGAAGACGCCGGCGTCCGTGCCGACGATCCATGCATCGTCCTTCCGCTCGATCGACGTAACCCCGGCGTTGTTGACCAGTCTTCCACCGCGGTCGCGTAGCCATCGCAGGTAGCCCTGGTGCAGGGCGTGGACGTCCACGTCCTGCGCATCGGGCTCGTAGACCGCGGCCGCGACATAATCGTCGCGCAGGCTTGGCGACAGCGCACGGGCCTCGACCGCGTCCACCCGCCGCGTGCCGGCGGCCACGTCCGGCAAAGACGCGAACGTATCCAACGCAGTCAGCTGCCCGACGGTCGCGACGTAGAGCGCACCACGTGGGGATACCAGGGAAGCGCCGGCGAACCCCGCCGGTGGATTGAAAAGAAAGGGTCGACTGGCGCGGCTCAAGGCGCGGATGGACGCGCTTCCGTAGATCTCCGAGAACAGTGCCGCCGATCGGCCTGTCGCGTGGTAGCCGGGTTGACTCTCCCGCTCCAGCACCAACACGCTTGCATGTTGCGCAAGGTTGGCCGCCGCCGATGCTCCGGCGATGCCTCCTCCGACGACGACGATGTCGAACAACGCGTCCTTCATGGACTTAGCTCTCCTTTGACGTCCGGGAAGCGATGGCTTCGATCTCCACCAACGCGTCAGGCAGCGCGAGGCCGCTGATCACCGTGGACCGTGCGGGCTTGTGCGAGCCGAAGTAGCTCGCGTAGGCGTCGTTGAACGCGGCGAAATCACTTTCATGGCGTAACCAGATGGTGCACTTCACGACGTCGGACAACGCCAGTCCGGCATCGCGCAGCACGCTTTCCAGGCGTTCCAGGCAGCGGCGTGTCTGGATGGTGGCGTTCCCCGTGATCGCGCCTGCATCGTCGAAAGCGAGCTGGCCCGAAAGGAATACGAGGGAACCGGTATCGACGAAGGGGCTGAGGTGCGGAGCGGTCATGAGGCATCCCGTAAGGTGTGCATATAACAAAGAACACTGTTGGATATATCTATAACATACATGGGATACTCGCAGCTACACGAACGGGAAGGGCTCATGCGCATCTTCGTTGCAGGTATCTCCACCGAAACCAACACGTTCGCCCCATGGCCGACGGGATGGCGAGGATTCGAAGAGGGCGGCCTCTTCCGCGGCACGGCCAGTGATGCTGATAGCGGAACGAACGGCTTGGTGGCAAGGCGCTTCAGGGAGCTCGCATCGACCGACGGCCACGATGTCGTCGAGGGACTGTTTGCCAACGCCGAGCCTTCGGGACCGACCGTCCAGCACGTATGGGAGAGTCTGCGCGACGAGATGGTTTCGCAGGTGCACGCGGATGGTCCCTTCGACATCATCCTGTTGCTACTGCATGGTGCGATGGTCGCTACGAACTGCGACGACTGTGAGGCCGATCTGGTCACTCGCTTACGAGCGACTTGCGGCCCGGCGACGACGATAGGCGTGGAGCTGGATCCGCATTGCCATCTCTCCCAGACGCTGGTCGACGCTGCGGACGCCGTGATCCTGCTCAAGGAGTACCCCCACGTCGACTACGTCGAGCGTGCACAGGAGCTTTACACCATCTGTGTCGGCAAGGCCGAGGGCAGGGTGCAGCCGGTGAGTGCGCTGTTCGACTGCCGCATGATCGGCTTCTACCCGACGACCGGCGCGATCATGGGTGCCTTGCTTTCGCAGTGGCGCGAAGCCGAGAAACGTCTGGGCATCCTGTCGGTGAGCTTCGTACATGGCTTTCCATGGGGCGATACCGCGGACATGGGTTCCAAAATGCTGGTGATCGCCGACGGCGATGCGTCGCTGGCCGCGAACACCGCTCAGGAGCTGGGAAGGCTGATTTACGCGCAGCGTGAGGCATTGCTGCCTCGCATGCCAGGCATCAGCGATGCGCTCGATCAGGCAATGACCGTACCTGGATGCGTCGTGTTGGCGGACACGGCCGACAATCCTGGCGGCGGCGCCCCGGGGGACAACGTAAGCCTGCTGCGTGAGATGCTTGCGCGAGGCATCCAGGAAGCTGCCCTGGGCGCGATATGGGATCCCATATGCGCCCTGGTGTGCGCTGAAGCCGGCGTCGGCGCGAGGCTCAAGCTGCGCCTGGGCGGCAAGTGTGGTGAATCGTCGGGTGACCCGCTCGATGTGTCGGTGACGGTGCGAGCCATCGACGAGTCACATACTCAGATCGGTCTCGGCGGCACACCAGAGTCCATGGGCCTTTCGGTGTGGCTGACCTGCGATGGCATCGACGTGGTGGTGAACTCGGTGCGCGGACAAGTGTTCTCGCCGGAGGCGTTTACCGGCCTGGGTATTGATCTGCGAGGTAAGCGATTGATCGCGGTCAAATCCAGCCATCACTTCCACGCCAGGTTCGCTTCGATCGCCGACAGCATCATCATGGTGGCGACACCAGGGGCCATCCAGATGAATTTCGCTGACATCAACTACCTCGCCCGCGCCGATCTCAATTACTTTCCACGGGTGCGCGAACCCTTGGGGTGATCGACGGGAGCGCGTTGTCGGACGAGGGCAGGGGCGCCCAGATACGTTCAGCTAATGCTCGGCACACTGGTGTGGTG